>JAYVXV010000308.1:0-3492 GCA_043784905.1 Holophagaceae bacterium
CTGGGCGCCGTCATCACTGATCACAGCAGCAGGTGTGGTGTACGTGGGATCTGTGGCCCCCGTGAGGGTCACTCCATTCCTACGCCACTGATACTGAAAGGGCAGGCTCCCGGAGACCACGACTGAAAAGGTTGCAGTCTGGCCGGTCCCCACTACCACTTGGGCGGGATGAGTGGTGACGGTGGGTGGAGTCACCATCACCGTGAGGCTGGCGACCGTGCTCGTCACCGTTCCCGCCCCATTCCTTACCACCACATCGTAGGATCCGGCGTCCAGGCCCTGGGCATTTGAGATGATGAGTGTGTTTCCCGTAGCGCCGGGAAGGGCCGTTCCGTTCCTTCGCCACTGGTATTCCAAGGGTTCGGATCCGGTGGCCTTCACCAGGAAGGAGGCAGTCTGGCCCACCTTCACGTCCATGCCGCCGGGCTGCTGCGTGATGGCGGGGGGCGTTAACACGGTGCTTACAGTCAATCGAGCGGGCTGGCTCAAAATGGTGTCTAGGGAATTGCTCACATCCACCGTGAATGCGGCGCCATTGTCCGCCTGGACCGTGGAAGGCAGGGTGTAGGTGGCGTCAGATGCACCCGGAATGGCCGCACCATTGCGCTTCCATTGGTAATGCAGGACAGGTGTGCCTTGGGCTCGCACCAGGAAGCTCGCTGATTCGCCCGCCACCACCGAAAGATCACCAGGCTGCTGCTGAATGGTGGGCTTTACATTCACAGAGAGGACGGCCAGAGAACTGGTGGCGGTTCCCGCGGAATTGCTGACCACCACCGTGAAGGTGGTGCCGTGATCACTAATACTGGTGGGGCCAGTGGTATATGAGACCAAGGTTGCGCCCGAAATATCGTTCCCATTCTTACGCCACTGGTAGGCCAAGGCGCCACTGCCAGTTGCCTGGACGGCGAATGAAGCAGGGACTGGAGACAGGACGGTCTGGGACTGGGGCTGAGCGGTAATTTGGGGGGCTTCCACCACCGGAGGCGGTGTATTGCCTGGGGGGCTACTGGATCCACCGCAACCGAGCAGAGAGAAAAGCAAGGTGCCTGCGAACAGGGGGATCCACGCGGCACGGACATTCCAGCGCATTCGCATCCCTCCAGGCGGGCGTTCTCGCCCAGCCCTACAGTCTATCGCCTTAGATCGAAGAACCCAAGAATCCAATCTGCGCAACCCGCTTTCCGGGGAATTTAATTCAGAACCCGAGCGAGCCCTCGGGAGGAGCGCTGCTCCCAGGGCCGGCGAGGTAGTTCGTCGGGATACCCCCAAGGGCCCATGGAGTGGCAAACAGGAATTCTGCGACGATGGCTGGGGTACGATTTAACATCAAGCCCCCTGTTAGTTAAATTCCAGGTAAGGTATTTCAGAAAATACCGTAATGCAATGTCATTACTTCGCGATTTTTCTGAGTAGAATTTTCCCTCTATGCTTCCCCCATCTGGCCCCAGGAAATTCATGGCACTTGCGTTTTTTAATTCTATTCATTGGGATTATGTTTTTCTGCTTACCCACGAAACCCAGCCGAGAATCGTTGGGCGCGGGAGGCACAGAAAAAATGAAGAAGCCGGTGTCCCTATAAGAAGCCGAGACACACTAGGCACATTTTCCCAAATCAAAATGCCGATTATTTCAAAAAAAAAATCAATTTGACACTTGCAGATCATGGGGTCTTTGCGAATACTCTAAGATGCAATCTCAATAAAGGAGTTTCGCCATGAATTTGAAGAAGACTTTCTGTACGCTGACCCTGCGATTCGCAGCCCTTGTCTTAGTGGCAGGGCCTGCCATGGCGCAGGCGCCCACGCGGTTGAACCAGTCCTGTCCCCCAAAGACCACCACTTTCCGCTCTGCGGTCCAAGGTGTCGTCGGTGGATCGAATCTTAGCAATGGGACGATCCTGCTGGGCGTCCAACCCTACGGCAACCTCATCACTGGAGGTGTGGGCCTCACCTATATCCCTACCGGCGGAGAATCTCTTGCGCCAGGCTGCTGGTGCGAGGGATGGGGGGTCGGAGATGCCAACACCGGCGCCTACGGGATGGCTGGAGATGTTTTTGGGTACACCAACCTGATCCTGGACAGCTTCACCACCACGCCAACCACCGCGGTCTCTGTGGTACGAATGCTTCAGGGGGGAGAAATCTCCGTCCTGAAGGTCACCCACGACTATCATCCCAGCCTCACCCCAAATCTTTTCGAATGCACCGTCACCATCAAGAATATTAGCTTGAGCACTGTGGATCTCCGGTACCGGCGTCCGATGGATTGGGACATTCCGCCTACGGAATTCAACGAGGTGGTCACGCTTAAGACTGGCGGCGCCCGTAATGTCCTTTTCACCAGTGATGATGGGTTTGCGAAAGGAAACCCTTTCGCGGGTCCTAGCTGGATTGATTTCACCGGGGAAGCCGTGGACTCGGGTCCCGATGACCATGGATGCCTGTTCGACCTCGGCTTCGGGCCTTTGGCTGCTGGCGCAACCAAGGTCTTTCATATTTACTACGGCGCAGCGGGCAACTATACCGACGCCATGGCAGCTTTAAATGCCGTTGGCGCATCCCAGGTCTACAGCCTCGGGAAACCCAATCCTGGAGGTGGCGGTGGCGGTGGTCTTGCCGCAGGCGCGGCTCCCGCTCCCAGCGATGGTGTGCCGAACACCTTCATCATCGGCTTCACAGGGGTGGGGGAAGGCCTTTCCTTCACCGACGATTATGGGAGATCACGCTTCTGTGTTTCACCCCTGACAGGCGACTTCACCTGGACGATCCTTTCGGGACCCCTCGCAGGCAGGTCCTACACGGGCAATGCCGTCGTAACGAGCCTACCCTTGGGCAGTTCTGTGCTTCTGCAGGTCAACGGCAAGCCGGGAGATCCAATCAAACTGGCCTTCTCTTTCAACCAGATTCTGAAGACCGCTTATGGAAATTTCAGCATTCCCAGTTCTGGGGTCGCTTCAGTCCTCGCAGACAAACTCACGACTGACGACCCGCCAGGCTGTTTCAGTCTCGACGGCAAATGAACCTGATCTTCCAGCACCACCCGGGGGGGTGCCCCGGTGCAGGGTGCATTGCATCCAAACCCATTCCAACCTAGGGAGTTGAGACCATGAAACAAAACCTGGCCATCCGTGCGATCGCCTTAGTCGGGCTCTTAGCCGGTCTGGGCTGTAGCGGAAGTAAAGAAACCTCAAGTCCGAGTTCGGCCCTTCCCCAGACGAGCCTGAGTTCGGCCATTCCCCAGACGAGCCCCTTTCGGGTCAAGACCCAGCCGACCAACGGCGCCGTGGATGTCAGGACCCGGTCGCACGTCCGTGCATCATTCACGCAGCCAGCGGACCCTTCCACCCTCAGCCCGGAAACCTTTCAGGTGACCGATCAGGCTGGCAACCGGGTATTGGGCACGGTGTCCCTAAAACATTGTAATTCTGCGGCGTCATTCACCCCATCGAAAGCCCTTGCTCCTAACCAGACCTATACCTTGTCGCTCTCC
>JAYVXV010000309.1:0-11167 GCA_043784905.1 Holophagaceae bacterium
TGGAGGCTTTGTTCCAGGCTGAACTCTGGCCGCCATCCGGCATCGGCCACCAAGCGTTTGGGTGAGCCCACGAGATAGGGAATATCATCCGATGAATTGGGTCTTCCTTCGAAGACAACCTCGCGAGGGCTTTGGAGCAGGGCCAACACCGAGGCCGCCAGATCTCCAATGCTACGGGGGATCCCCGTGCAAACGTTGTAGGTGGTGTGGGTAGGTGAATCCAATTCCAGGATGGAAAGGTAGGCGACTACGACGTCTCGCACGTCAATAAAATCCCGCACACTGTTCAAACCTCGCATCTGCACAGGGGAAGGATCATTTTTCGATAGGGCCAGGCGCCTGAGTAGAGAAGGAATCACCAGCTCAGGGCGCTGATGAGGCCCCAAGTGGTTGAAGGGCCTGGCGATTCGGATATCGAGGGATTGGGCATAGTGGGGGGCCATCTGCTCAAGCAGGTGTTTGCTCAGCCCGTAGCGTCCTTGGGGCACAATGTCGCCGTCTTCCACTCGGGGCTGGTCGGAGGGCGCGTAGACGTGGCAGCTTGAAACGAGCAGCACCCTTGTCTCATCCAAGTGCTCCAAAAGGTTCAAAGTCATGGCCACGTTCTGAACAACAGGCGCGGTGGTGACGAATAGGCTAGGAACGGAGGCCCCCGCGAGATGGATAACGCCGCGCCATTTTCTGGGTACATCACGCAAGGACGCTGCATCCTGCAAATCCGCGTAAATGGGGTGGATACCGGCCGGGAGATCAAACCCTACGGACCCACGTTGCAGGGCGGAAACTTCAAAGCCTCGGGATAGCAGCAGCTGGGCCATGTGCCGACCGACGAAACCTGTGGCGCCTGTGAGGAGAATCCGATCCTGGCTCATGTGTAGCGGTCCCGGTTCACTTTGCGCTCCCTAAAATGATTGCGCCATTTCAAGCGCAATAGCCTTAGAGCCGAGGGTCTCTGGCCCTGACGCGCAAACAGATGGAGGAAAGGCCGTTGATCAAAATCGAGAGAGGCGACCCACTCCAGACCAGCTAGCGATGCAGCCTGATGTAAACCAGCCTCACTGAAAATCGTCACGTGTTGCCCCAGGTCCGGAGCCAAATAATGCCAATCGGACCCATGGATTTCTTGGCGGAAGAGTTCTGTGGTCACAAGCAGGAGACCACTTTCCGATAGCCTGTCTTTGAGCCGCTGTAGCACCGGCACGGGGTCCAGGGTGTGTTCGATGACTTCTATGATGGTGATTAGTTGGAAGGGGCCATCGGGGAGGTCCTTCACCACACGTTCTGAGGCGAAGGCCGCGTGGGCGTATTGATCAAACCCCCAGGCCTCCTGGCCGTCATCAAGCTGCATCCGCAACAGGATGCCTTTGCCGCTTCCGAAGTCCAGGCTCCTAAATCGCTTGGGCAGGATCTTCAGCGCGCGCATTCGCCGGATGACCCGATTCACGAAAGCGCAGCGCCGCAGGTCGCCAAAATCAGGGTCTATCTCGGGAGGCTCGCCATAAGCCCTGTCCAGCCAATGGGGCGAAGGGAGGATGAGGGAGCCGCAGTTCGCGCAGATGCAGTAGGTCACCGGGATGTCGCCCATGAGGTTTCCATCGAAGGCGTACTGGAGCGCACCGCCGCAGATGCGGCAGGGCTCGATGGAGGATGGCGGTTCGGGAGGACAGCTCAAGGAAGCCCTTCAAAGAGGCTAGGGAGGTGGGACAGCCTAGGAGACGATGAATTATCATCCTGGCAGGGAGGGCCCTCCTCAGAAATCCTCCTTAACGTGGGAAAAGCTGAAGGTCCGAGAGTCGGCGCAATTTGGAGGAGTCCAGATCCAAGACCTGCAGGTGCTCTATGGCCTTATTCCTCTCTACGCCCCGAAGGGAATTGAGATTCCCCGATGCATCTCTTGAATCACGGAAACGGCTGAGTGCGAAAGCTTCCGCAGGCTCCGGAGCGGGCAGCCGCGAGGCCAAATCACTGCGGACGAAGAAGGCGTTCACGCCTGCGGAATTGCATCCGACGAAGCGATAGGTTTTCGAGGCGGCCAGGTCGCAGAGGGCCCGCAAGGAGGCGCCCCAGTATTGGTTGGAGAAGTGGGCGCGGGTTCGCTCGAAGGCTGGGTCGTAAGGACTCGTCAGGGCCAGCAGAGGCCCGAAAAGGCTGTTGTATTCGCAGACCACGATGGCGGGAGAGACTGCTTCCATCGCCCGCCAAATCCAGTAGTCGTTGCCATCCACGTCAATGCTGAGCAGGCCGATCTCACCACTGAAGCCAGCCCCTCGAATGAGGTCGTTGATGTTCTCGGCAGTGATGAAGGCATGAATGGCTTGGAGGTCATGGCGCCAGTAAGTGGGCATGGCGCGGATAGAATCCACGTTCCCGGCGTCCCCATCCAGGACCAGCCCCGCCCAGTCATCCTTTTCCAAGAGAAAGCGGGTATTTGATTCCTGGTAGTCCTCCACTCCGAATTCCACAAAGGTCCTCGGGATTTCTCCAATTTTCGAGACCAAGTACTGAACGATCCCATCCTCGCCCCATTGGGAATACACACGGAATTCCGCCTGGGTGATAGGAACGCGGTCCGGCAAGGCTCTCACTCGTTCCGCGTGAAGGGAGCCCAAGAGGATGTCCTGGGTTCGAGACCTCGATTCGAGGCGCTGGAGCGCACGGCGGGGCGAGTGGAAACTCTTGGGCCCATGAGCGGAGGGGCGGAGGCTATGTCTCAGCCGTCGCTCAATGTTTTTGAAGAAGGTGCTCATGGGGATTCATCACTCCGTGGCTCATAGAGGCATCTCAGCATTCGTGAAGAATGTGGCATACGGCGAAGGGAAATCATTTCAGACTTCCGATCCCCTGTCACGAAATGGGGGGCGTCGCAGAGGCTCGTGTACACTGCCTTTCAATGCTACGCGTGCGCCAACTGGGAATTCATCCATGAAGCTGGGCCTCTTTCATCCAACCTTCCAGACCGTGGGTGGGGCCGAGATCCTGGTGGCTTCTCATGCTCAATTCCTCATGGAAGAGGGTCACCGCTTGAGCGTGATCACCTTCGGGTATGACCCCAATGGTTGGGCGGAGCGACTGGCGGGCGTGGATCTTCGATTGGTACCCAAACGCCATTGGCGCGATGCCTTCTTGTTCTGGAGCCGGGTCCATAAGCAGCGGGCGCGAGGGCAGAGAGCCGAGCCGGAGTTACGGGGGCTTGATGCCGTGATCGCCTACAACTGGCCCTGCAGCTCCATGCTTGGTAGCTCAAAGACGGATGCGCGAAAAATCTGGCACTGCAATGAACCACCTAGGGGCCTCCATTCGAGGGCCACCAACCCTGCCCTGGTGGCAAAGATCGAGGCGGGCGGTGGTGATGGTGATGCTTTGAATGCATTTCGGAAAACGCTCGAATCTACCGATCAAAAGATGGCCAGGAAGGCCCCCCGTTATTGGTTGCGTGAGGAAGATAAAAAATCCATCGAGGGCCTCGATGATCTTTGGGCTCTCAGCGAATTTTCTGCGGCGAATCTGAAAAATGCCTATGGCGCTCGCACTGTCGAGGTGATCTACCCGATGGTTCGATTTCCAGAAGGCGTGGCCAAGCAGCGTGGGCTCGACCGGACTGGCCTTCAGGTGCTGGTTCATTCGAGGTTGGAGGTTCTCAAAAATGTGGACACTGTAATCCGAGGATTCGCGCGATTCCAGGAAAAGGTGAACCCTAGCGCGATCCTGCACGTGGTTGGAGAGGGGGACCATCGCCCGAAGCTGGAAGCCCTTGCCCAGGATCTCAGGTTGGGGAAGGCCGCTCGCTTCCATGGCTACCTGCCCGATAAGCAACTGCGTGAGGTCTACGAGGCCTGCGATGTGTTCGCCCTTCTTACCCTGGATGAGCCCTTCGGGATGGTCTACCCAGAGGCTGCAGCGAAGGGCCTGCTGCTTGTGGGGCCCAACCACGGTGGTCCATTCGAGATATTGGACGCAGGCCGTTTGGGTTGGTGCGTGGATGCTTTCAGTCCAGAGGCGCTATGCAAGGCGCTGGAAGAAGTCTGGTCGCTGCCAGACGCTGAGGTTTCTAGGCGCAGAATCGAAGCGGATAGCGCTTGCCGGGCGCGCTTCGGTCGCGAGGCTATCGGCGCGCGTCTGCTGGGGCTTCTTCGGGCCTGAAACTCGCCCGCCCAATTGGTATGATGGGGGATGCTCTTTGATTCCCCCTCCACCTTTGGCCGTGCTTTCCGTATTTTGAGTTTTGGCGAGAGCCACGGCGCGGCGGTGGGCGTGGTGGTGGATGGCGTGAAGCCGGGTCTCCTTTTTGATCTCGATGAAATTCAGAAAGAGATGGACCGCCGTCGTCCGGGCCAAAGCGATCTGGTCACGCCTCGCAACGAAGGTGACCGCGTTCAGGTGCTCTCGGGGGTATTTGAAGGCAAGACCACGGGCCACCCCATTGCGCTGGTGGTGTTCAACGAAAATCAAAAATCATCCGACTACAAAGCGATTCAGGAACTATTCCGGCCTGGTCATGCGGATCTGACCTACGACCGCAAATACGGTATTCGCGATCCCCGTGGCGGCGGCCGCAGCAGTGGACGCGAAACGCTAGCGAGGGTGGCGGCGGGCGCTTGGGCCAAGCAGCAATTGGCTTCCCTCGGCATTTCTATTCGTGGTTTCAATCGGGAAATCGGTGGCATCGAATGCCATAAAGTGGATTGGGCTTTCGTGGAGAAAAATCCGCTTCGCGTGGCGGATCCAGACCTTTTTGAATCGCAGAAAGCCGCTGTGGAACAGGCCCGCAGCGAAGGCGACAGCGTCGGCGGCGTCGCGGAGATCTGGATCGAGGGCCTGCCCATCGGTCTCGGCGACCCTACTTTTGCGAAGCTGGATGGCCTGCTGGCCTACGCCATGATGAGCATCGGCGCGGTCAAGGGCGTAGAGATCGGCAGTGGTTTCGCATCTGCCCGCAAGCGCGGCAGTGAGAATAACGATCCGCTGACGCCGGATGGTCCTGAAAAGAACGATGCGGGGGGCACCTTGGGTGGCATCAGCACCGGCGCGCCCATCGTGGTGCGGCTGGCGGTGAAGCCGACGAGCTCCATCAGTCACGCTCAGAAAACCATCACCAAGGAAGGTGAGGCCGTTGAGATTTCGACGAAGGGGCGCCATGACCCCTGCATCGCGCCGCGCATCGTGCCGGTGGCCGAGAGCATGGCCGCCATCGTGATCTATGACGCCCTTCTCACCCAGCAAGCACTAAGAGCTGGCTCGGTGCCCGATTCTCCAGAGTGGGATTGGGAGAGCATCCAGGGGCCTGATGATTCGTATATTTCTTAACCGCGAAAGTACGCGGGGGAAATATAGAGGGATGGCGATGCTTCCTGTTTTCTTCGTCCTCATTCAGGGTCCTGGATGAACGTGTTGCCCTCCAACATTCCCCGTTTTTAATCGCGCATTTTCGCGTCATTCGTGGTTTCCAACTCTTTTTGATAGCGCCTTGGGTATGAATTGCGCTTTACACTTCGGCCCTCGAAATCTGTGCGAAGCCCAGCGAAGATCAGGCCTTTGCCAACCGGCCTTCGGACACTTAAGGTTTTGCCGTGACCAAAGTGCTTGCTTGAGGGATGATGGACATTGATTCCGGAGCGGCCGAAAGGCGCTACGGACCTCACTCGAGTCGCATCCAGGAATGGAACCTGTTCTTTTGAGCTATCACGCCCCGGCCCACGACCTCGACGTGGTGGCACGGCACGTCATAGGAGAAGGGCTTGCGGCGCGGCTTGGCGCATGGAAACAAGGCAGTGGTGCCGAAGAATTGGTCTACGCGTCCACGTGTCAGCGGGTGATTTGGATGCAATGGGGCGGTGATCCTTCGGGCCTGGGCCTTGGGCCGGATGCCACATGCATGGAAGGGCCCGAAGCCTGGCGGCATCTGCTTTGTGTGGCCTCGGGACTTGCTTCCGCCAACTTGGGGGATCGAGAGATTCCCGATCAGCTCATGGATGCCCTTGAAGAAGCCCGGCGTGTAGGGGTGGCGGGCAAGGAAGCCCATGCGGCCCTGGTGGATGTCATTCGGGAAGCTCGCCGCTTGCGATCTCGCATTGGTCTGGCGGATGGCTCGGTCAGCGTAGCAACTGCGGCCCTTCGTCACCTTGAAAACGCGCTTGATCCAGGGGCCTCCATCGCCTTGGTGGGGGTGGGCCCCATGAGCGCGTATTTGGCAGAGCGACTGCCCGAGCGAGGTTTCCGAGTGACCTTGGTCAACCGGACGCTTTCCAAGGCGGATGAAATGGCCAAGCCTTTGGACCTCGACGTGCTGCCTTTGGGCCGCATCCAAAACGACCCGTTGAACTTTCACGCCATCGTCAGCGCCACCGCCAGCGCCATTCCCTTATTTACGAGGGATCGTTGGGCAAAAGTATCCCGCGGCCCCTTGCACATCCTGGATCTGGCGCTGCCGCCGGATAGCGAGCCCGAATTGGGGGAGCTGAATTGGATTCATCGGGTGGACCTCGCCGCATTTTTGGCCGAGACCGAAACCGCTAAAGCCCATCGGCAGGAGGCGGCAAAGGCTGCGGAGCCCCTGCTGGATGCGGCGGTGGGAAGGTTGCGTAAGCGAGCGAGTGAGCGGGCCAATAAACGTGAATTAGGAGAAGCCCGCCATCGTCTCGAAGAAGCTTGGCAGGCGCTGGAAATCGAAGCCCTCGCTGACCTGGATCCCGCCCAGCGAGAACATCTTTCCGATTTGCTCAAGCGGGGTAGGACGCTTGCCCATCGAGCCCTAGCCCAAAGCAATGGTCAAAATAACGGTCAAAAGTATGGATTGGCAGATCCGTTTTTCCAAGGCCTTCCGTGGCCGCTGCCACAAGGTGGTTCGTCCTCCACGGCTCTTGATACGCTAGATACGCTTGACGCCGGGGTGCCATGCGAGCCTTGAGGGTGGTTGTCGGCACCCGGGGTTCACAGCTCGCGGTCGTGCAGGCCGAACCGATGATCAAGCATCTCGAGGCTTGTGGCTTCGAGGTGGAGTGGAAAAAATTTTCCACATCAGGGGACCAGTGGCTCAACGGGCCTTTAAATGAATCACGGGGTTCGGGATTCTTCACCAAAGAACTTGAGGACGCCGCCTCAGCCAACGCTATTGATCTGCTCATCCACAGCTTAAAAGACGTTTCGCTGGAGCGACCTGCCGGACTGGTTTCGGCGTGTATCCCCGAACGTGGTGATCCCGCAGATTGGCTGGTGTCGCGCCGGGACGCTCCCTCAGAAGGTCGTATCATCGGCACCAGTTCCGTGCGACGGGAGCGGATGTTGAGCGCGGCCTTTCCTGATGCCCAATTCACCTGGATCCGTGGCAACGTGCCAACCCGCGTGCTGCGGGTGCGTGAAGGCGAAATGCGTGGGGAGCCCTTGCATGGAACCCTACTGGCGGCGGCGGGATTGCGACGATTGGGCCTAGATCTCTCGGATCTCGACGTTCGCCCTTTGACCTTTGAAGAACTGCTACCGGCGCCAGGGCAGGGGGCGTTGTTGGCTGAAGTTCGCCGTGATCGTACCGACATCCTTGAGGCGCTTGCTCAGATCCACGATCCTGTTACTGCCCGCTGTGTAGGCCTGGAGAGGGCCGTATTGGCGGGCATCGGCGGCGGTTGCCAGCAACCCCTAGGCGCACTGGCAGAGCTACTTACCGACGGTAATATCCGGCTTCGAGCGGCCTATGCCCAGGATTCAGGTATTCGTCGCGGTGAGGCGATCGGCTCGGATGATGCGATCCTTGTTTCTGCGGTTCTGCGCCAGATGGAGGTTTCATGAGCTTGAGACTCGCCCTGGCGAGACCGCTGGATCATCCCATCTGCCGTGCGGTGGCCGAGGCCGGTTGGGAGCCGGTGCCTTACTTCATCACTACCCAGGAATTCACCCACGCTTCGCCGCCCATCGCGCTCGAATCATCGAGCGCCGTCATCGTCCTGAGTCCCGCAGCGGCCCGTGCAGCGCGGGTTTGGGTGCCGAAATCCATGGATATCGTCGCGCAGGGAGAGGGCACCGAGGCCGAGTTGGGCATGGAACCCGTCCGCATTCGCCGACCCCAAAAAATAACCGCAGAAGGTCTCTGGGAAATGATCACCCTGGCTTATCCGGAAGGTGGTGATTTCGTGTTGGCGCGCGGCGAGCGCAGCCGTCAGCACATTGAGAGCGCGGCAAAAGGCAGTATTTGGCGCATCCATCCGTGGATCACTCACCGCGAGGTTCCTGCGACACCCGAACCGACCATTCCTTCTGTGGACGCGCTATTGGCGCTGAGCCCGCTACAGGCCGAATACATGGCGGGCGTTCCGGGCAGCGTCTTACGCTTCGCCTGGGGTGAGCGCGCTGCCAGAGCCTTTACCTCCGCTGGCGCCGAAGTTCATGGAACCTGTGAGCCCAAGCGAAACTCGCTCATTCAGCTACTGCGAACCTTCGCCCCTACCCAAGAGGTACTTGAAGGATGAAAATAGATGAGCAATGAGGAACTTTTTCGAGAGGCATTGACGCATTTTCCAGGCGGTGTGAACAGTCCCGTTCGGGCATTCAAGGCTGTTGGTGGGACCCCGAAATTCTTCAATCGCGCATGGCAGTGCTGGTTTGAAGACGAGGATGGTCAAACATTCCTCGACCTCTGTATGTCCTGGGGCCCCTTGATCCTCGGCCACACGCACCCGGATGTGATCAGTGCCGTGTCCGAGGCGATCCAGGAGGGCCTGACCTTTGGCGCGCCATCGCGACGTGAGCTGGCCTTAGCCCGCCGCATCAAGGAAATGGTGCCTTTCATAGAAAAATTACGCTTCGTGAGCAGCGGCACCGAGGCGGTCATGTCGGCACTGCGTGCGGCGCGGGGGTTCACGAACCGGGACCGCATCTTGAAATTCGAAGGTTGTTATCACGGGCACAGTGACGGCCTGTTGGTGAAAGCCGGGTCCGGTCTGGTTACGTTTGGGGAACCAACCTCAGCTGGCGTCCCTGCAGCCATAAGCGAGCTGACTTCCGTGTTGCCGTTGGACGATTTTGAAGCGCTAGATCGTTATTTTGATGAGCACGGGATGAAAACCGCCTGCGTCATCATCGAACCGATTCCGGCCAATAATGGATTACTTCTGCAGCAATTAGATTTCCTGAAAACGATTCGGGAACTCTGCACACGCCATGGCGCGTTGTTGATTTTCGATGAAGTCATCAGCGGTTTTCGGGTGGCCCCCGGCGGTGCGGCGGAGATGTATAAAGTTCAGCCTGACCTTGTCACCTACGGCAAGATCATCGGCGGCGGAATGCCTGTGGGTTGCTACGGTGGGCGCAAAGATGTCATGGGCATGGTGGCGCCCGAAGGCCCGGTTTATCAAGCGGGAACGCTCAGCGGCAATCCTGTGGCCATGGCTGCAGGGTTGGCGACCCTTGACCTTTTGACACCTGCCGTTTATTCCGATCTCACGCATCGCGCCACCCGTTGGGCCAAGGCTTTCGAGAAGATTCCTGGCTTGCACGCCCCTCACATTGGAAGCCTCATTTGGCCGCTCTTTCAAGGCGGCGTCCGCCGCAGCGACGCGGTGCTCGCTGAGTCCATCACGCAGTTCAATAAGCTCCACAAACACCTGCTGGATCAGGGGGTCTACTTGCCGCCCAGTGGATACGAAGTAGCGTTTATCTCTCTCGCCCACGACGAAAAGGCGCTGGACTATTTTGAGACGGCGGTAGCTGCCGTGGTGCTTCAAATGAAAGAAAATGGTTTTTTTTGAGAGTTCTATGACCCCACCTCTGCTCCGCGTTCTTCAAGGCGAAACTCTTTCCAAGCCGCCGGTCTGGTTCATGCGGCAGGCGGGCCGTTTTCTGCCGGAGTACCGTGCCATCAGGGCCAAAGCGAGTTTCGAGGATCTCCTACGCGATAGCGACCTTGCCGCTGAAGTCACGCTGCAACCCATTCGCCGATTCCCCGGAATTGACGGTGCCATCATTTTTAGCGACATCTTGGTCATTCTGGATGCCCTTGGTTGCGGCGTGACCATTCCCGAGGGCGGACCGCGCCTGGCACGCACACTGGATCAAATAGACCCTAATATTGAGCTTAACGAACAAATTTTTGAACCTGTTCAAGCCGCCATCCAAAAAGTGAAGGCCCAGCTTCCGGAACACGTGACCATGCTGGGTTTTGCGGGGGCTCCTTGGACCCTTCTAGCTTATGGCATCGAGGGCAAGGGCAGTAAAAACTGGTCCCGCGCCAAGGCTTTTTTGCACCAAGAGCCTGTGAAGGCTCAAAAGTGGATGGACCGTTTGGCAGATGCATCCGCCCGTCTGCTGAACCTTCACATCGGAGCCGGGGCTCAAGGGGTGCAGCTCTTTGACACCTGGGCGGGTGAGCTGGATCCCGCTGACTATCGGGCCTTCGCTTTGCCCGCCGTAAAGCGGACGCTGGAGCAGGTGAAAGGCGCCCCTCGGCTCTTCTTCGCCCGAAGTGGTTATCTGCCGCAGGAACTTGCCGATCTCCCTTGTGAAGGCTTGGCCATTCCTTGGCAAGTGCCCATGGCTGAGGCTCGGGAGCGCTTCTCACCCAAGAAGGTTCTACAGGGCAATCTTGATCCCGTCTCCTTGCTTGCGGGCAAAGACATCGCCATTCAAAAGGCCCGAACCATCGTGGACTCGATGAAGGGTGTGCCCCATATTTTCAATCTGGGGCACGGCTTGGTGCCGGAGACGGATCCTAATGTGCTCCAAGCAGTTATCGAGGAAGTGAAAAAATGAAACCGGGAATATCGCGAATTCACGCGAAAATCGATCAAGGTGGGAATCGAAATTTTTATAGGCCAACCCATGACTAGCCTGCCGGACTTGATCCAACGCTACGACCGACCGGGGCCTCGATACACGGGCTATCCCATGCCTCCGGTGTGGCAGGATGGGTTTCCTGAATCAGCGTTGGTGGATGCGCTGAAGCGCGCTGACGCAAGTCCAGAGCCTCTATCGCTCTATGCCCATCTGCCTTTTTGCAAACGGCGTTGCGCCTACTGCGGCTGCAATGTGGTCATCAGTCCGAAATACGATCCGGTGGCCGCCTTTCTAGCGACCTTAGATCGTGAAGCGGAACTCTGGGGGCAGCACCTTCCGAATCGTCGGGGTGTCATCCAGATGCATTGGGGCGGCGGCACGCCAACGTACTTGAACGTAGTGGACCTTC
>JAYVXV010000310.1:0-3473 GCA_043784905.1 Holophagaceae bacterium
ACCGCCTGAATTTTATTCGCGAAGCTCGCACATGATGGGTCTCTTCGTGCCCTTGGTGCCTTGGTGGTGAGTTTTATCTTTTGATTGCAACTTGGTATGACGGATGTTTTCGCGTCTCTTATTCGCGTCATTCGCGGGTTCAAATCTTTTTGAATGCGACTTCAATCTGCGAAATATGTGATTCCGTTTTTTAGCTTTTCAACCGCAACTTGATATGAGTTTCATGGGAATTCAAGTACGGGAATTTCGTGGCCTTCGTGTTTTTCGAGCCTTCGTGGTGAGTTTTTTTCACCGCGCGAGCCGCGTTTCCAGTTCGGCGAGTGCATCTTCGGCTGCCGCAAATGCCTGTTCTAACTCTGGAAGAAAGACGGCGGCTTCGATGATGCGATTCTCGCCGGCAAGGGTTTCCATGCGCCCGGCAATGTCGGTGACGGGCCGCGCGTAGACGTAGGCGGCGCTGCCACAAAGCGCATGGGCGGCGGCTTTGAGGCCTTTGGCATCCCGTTGTTGGAGCGCGAGCCGAATGCCCGCCAAACGGCCTGGGGCGTGCGCCCTGAAGAGCACCAGGAGTTCCCGCAGCCCATCCCGATCCTCCGCATGGATTGAGTGAAGCAGGGCGACGCGGTCAATGGGTTCGCGATAATCCGTCGCCGGGATCTGCGCAGGCATTTGTGCGGTTTCACCGGCGTCTTCGGCGGCGGTCTCCTGGTCGCTTTCGTCAGCCTTATTCTCAGCGCGGATCATGGGGGAAAGAATCAACGTCTCTTGGGAGGCATCCATGGAAGCGTTGGTTTGAACGTTGATTTGGGCGCTGGTGTGAACGCTGGTGTGAGCATCGGGAACGCTGGGGGCGTTCGCCTCTAGCTGGCGCAGAATGGCGTCCCGCAGTTCCTCCCGACCAAAGGGCTTGGTGAGGAGGTCGTCCATGCCGGATTTAAGGAACCGCTCTCGATCCCCCTGCAACGCGTGCGCGGTCATGGCGACGATGGGCACACGGCCCACTCCATCCATAGCGCGGATGGCGCGGGCGGCCTGAAGGCCATCCATCTCGGGCATCTGGCCATCCATCAAGACGATATCGAAGCCACCCTTGCGGGCCAGCTCCACGGCCTCTCGCCCGGTGGTGGCGAGGGAGACCACGGCGCCCATGGACTTGAGCAGGCGCAGCGCCACGTGTTGGTTCAGTGGGTTGTCCTCCGCCAGCAAAATGCGCCGCCCCGCGAGGGGCTGTGTGGTCGCACCCACAGGGGCTTGATCTTCGACATCATCTTCGGCGCCAAACCATCCGTGGTCGCCGACCTGGAATCGCGCCCAGGCGGCCTCCAATAATTCGCGGAGCTCAAACGCAAAAACGGGTTTGCGCAGGAGGGCGCTGAACCCTGCGGTGCGAAGCGCCCAGGCCTCGCGGGGCTGATGCATGGGGCAGAGCAGCACCATGAGGGGGACAGCATGGTTATCTACATTTCCTGCGTTCCCTTCATCCTCTTTGCTTTCTTGGGCGCGAATCATTTTCGCTAATTCCCAACCGCCCATGCCCGGCATATCTTCATCCAACAACACTAGGTGATACGGCTTTCCGGCTTCTGCAGAAACGTGGACGTCTTCCAGGGCTTCGGGCCCCGAAGAGGCAAGGCTGGTCTGGATTCCCCACCGGTGCATGACGTCGAAAAGCGCATTGGCTGAGACGGCCAAATCCTCTACCACCAGCACACGGAAGCCCTCAGGCAAGGGCGTGGCCGTTTCCAATGCGCCGATTTCTGGTTTCAGGCTGAGCGTGAACCAAAAGGTGGAGCCCCGTCCGGGTTCGCTGTCCAGGCCGATGGCGCCACCCATGGCTTCTACCAACCGCTTGCTAATGGCGAGACCCAAACCCGTTCCGCCAAATCGCCGAGTGATGCTGGTGTCCGCCTGACTGAATTTTTCAAAGAGCTTGGTTTGTTTATCCAAGGGGATGCCGGGGCCGCTATCTAGCACCGAGAACATCAGCGCATGACGATCCTCCTGCTGATCCGTGACTCGCACCGAAAGCTGCACGAATCCGGTGTCGGTGAATTTAATGGCGTTGCCCAACAGATTTAGGAGCACTTGTCGAATGCGGTCGGGATCGCCGTGATAGTGCGGATTGCCATCCGGTTCAAAACGCAGTACCAGCTCCAATCCCTTTTCCTGGGCACTGACACTCATCAAGTCCATCAGGTCTTCGCAAAGCTCCCGCATATCCACCGGAATTTCGCGCAGCGAAACTTTTTCGGCCTCAATTTTAGAGAAATCCAGAATGTCATTGAGGATGGAAAGCAAGGACTGACCGGCGCGGCGAATGCTTTGTGCGCTGTCCCGCTGTTCTCGATTGATGGGCGAATCCAAAAGTAGATTGGTCATGCCGAGAATGGCGTGCATGGGCGTGCGAAGTTCGTGGCTCATCACCGCCAAGAACTCGCTCTTGGCGGCATTGGCGTGCTCAGCTTGGTCCAGGGCGGTCTGAATCTCCTGGGTTTGAGCCCGGACGAGATCCGCCAGGGCCATGTTCTTGTTTCGTAGCACCCGGGTGCGGATCCGCACCGCCAGGTACACAAGGGCGCCTAAGAGCAATGCATAAAATGCAAGCGCCCAACCACCGCTCCACCAGGGGCCTTCCACGCGGAAATAGAACTTGGACGAGGGGCCCCAAGGCGAAGCACCGGCGCGGCTATGGACTTCAAAACGGTAAATGCCCGGTGGCAGACCAGCATAGTTCACTTGAGCAGAAGAAATGTCGCGCCATTCATTCTGGAAATCCAGCAAACGCACTTGGTATCTGACCTTCGCCGGATTGAGAAAGGACATGGCCGTGAAATGAATTTCCAGCGATGGACGATTGTTCGGAATGCGTAATACCTCATCAAAATGAGTGATGGCATCGTTCGGGCCGTAGCGAGCCTCGGTGAGAAGGGTGTTGGGCGCGGGCAGGGCACCGCTCGCAACGCTGCCATGGAAATGGCCTAGACCCGCCGTGGTGCCCACCCATACATCGGGCCCGTCGCACAGCAGCGCACCAAAAATGGAATCATCGCCGGGCAACCCATCCGCCCGACCAAAGGTGCTCAAAAGCTTGCCGTCCCAGTGGGCGACTCCCAGCGCGGTGCCCATCCAGAGTTCTCCCTTGGCATCACAGGCCAGCGCGTTGATCTGGCTGCGTGGCATCCCGGTGTTGTCGCTGAGGTGTTCCAGCACCGATAGCCCTGAGCTACCGAAATTGAACTTGGTGGCGCCCACGGATCGGCCATAGGAAACCCACACCGCGCCGCCGGGCGTGGGGGCGATGCGGCGCACTTCGGTGTCCTTCAACCCATCTGCTTTCGTGAAACGGCGCCATCGGCCATCTTCGAGCACGGCTAAACCCTCGGTCCCTGCGGCCCATAGGCGCCCTTGAGCATCCTCACGCACGGCCCAAATGGTTTCGCGCAGGTTCTCTTTCGAGGCACCGCCCGGAACGA
>JAYVXV010000311.1:0-11151 GCA_043784905.1 Holophagaceae bacterium
GAAGCCAACGCAGCCGCTCAAGCAGCGCTGAAAGTGGACCCGAAACACCCAGGAGCCAATCGGTTGCTGGAGGATTTGTCCTAATGCAGGTCGCGTCTCCGGATCATCACTCCTTTCTGAAAACCGTGAGAACCACCCTCTTATGGGTCCTAAAATTTGGAACCACCGCCGGACTTCTGTGGCTGGCTTTCAGGAGAGTTCCCATGAAAGCCATTGGATCGGCCCTTGTGTCGGTTCATTCCAGTTGGGCTGCAGCGGCGGTTCTGGCTTACTTCGCCGCCAGTATTCCGCTCGATACGATTCGATTGGAAGCCTCCGGCATTCAGGCCGACGAACCCCCCGTCCCCTTTCGAGTCTGGCTCGACCTCTACCTTGAAAGCCGACCTTTTTTCTATCTGCTCCCGGCCAATGCTGGCGCCGATGGGTTGATCTGGTACCGCCTGCGGAAGATGGGTTGGTCCCATGGCGGGTGCGGGTTCACGTTCACACTTACGCGGCTGTGGGGCCTAGCCGTTTGGGCGGTCATCGCGGGATTGTCCCTCCTATGGTCCGAAGGTGCCCGATCGGTGCTCAATGGCAGCCCAAGTTGGCTCACGGCACCGACCCTTTGGTTAATGATCGGTTTCGCGGCGCTAATCGCATCGGCCCTGTTCCCTTCCTTCCTCTCACCCCTGCTGAAAATTCGCAGCCACCCATTCCGGATCGGCCCTGTTTCCGTCTCTGCGATTTCCACAATCCTCCTGGCCCTGGCGATTGGCGGGAGTGTCTGGTTAGCGGCTCGCGCGGCCGGAACGCCCCTCCCGATTTTCGCCTGCCTGGGCCTTATCGCCTGGTTCAACTTTGCGATGCTATTGCCCATCTCCCTTGGCGGCCTTGGAATTCAAGAGGCTCTCGTGCTGAGGCTCGGACAGCCTTACGGTTACGAACCAGCCCAGCTGTTAGCCTTTTCGGCCCTCATTCATTTGGCCAGGTTGCTGCCCGTCCTTCTCGGAACCATTTGGTACCTTCGGATGCAGCGGGATCCTGCCTCTCGCGTGCCTCTAGGCGGGCACCCCATCCTTGAATAAGGCGACCACGGACTCTGCGCATCGCTTCACGGCTTGAAGGCTTCCCAGCTTTGGAGCCCAGCCCAAAGCCTGCATCCTTGATGTATCCAAATTCACGAAGGGCACGTCCCCCCGCCAGCCGCGTGACCCACCTGAATATTCGAATGAGATGCGATCCCGATCCATGCCCATGGCTTGAATAACACAGCCAGCGATTTCCTTCACCGTTGTTCGATCCATAACTGCCAAATTATAGCAATTGACACGGTCACTCGCATGAGCATGACCAAACATCATGCCATCCAGGCAATCATCCACGTCCACGTAAGGCTTGGCCTGGCCCCCATCCCCAAGAATGGCCAGACGGGTGGGGTCTTTCATCAGCTTGATGACGAAATCATGAATGACGCCGTGCGTCGGACTTGGACCCACGATATTGCCAAAGCGATAAATCCAAGCCTGAATGTCGTAGTTGTGGGCGTAGGCGGTGATCAATCCTTCGCAGGCCAGCTTGCTCGCGGCGTACAAGGAGATGGGGAAAATCGGGCCGTAGTTTTCTGGCGTGGGATGAAGGGTGGGCTCGCCATAGATCGCCCCACTGCTGCTGAAGATGATCTCTTTCGCCGTGCCACAGCGGCGCATGGATTCCAGCACGTTATAGGTAACGACCGTGCCGCCTTTCAAATCGAAATCCGTGTAGGTGGTCCCAAAGCTGATGTCGCTGTTGGCCGCAAGATGCCAGACCCGCTCAGGCCGAAAAACACCGAATAGCCGCGCCACGGATTCAAGATCCAACAGATCCTGCTCCTTGAACGAAAACCCTTTTAGATCGAGGAACGGCTTCACGTAGGCGCGTTTGCCCAGAAAAAAATTGTCCAGCCCTAGCACCTCATGTCCTTCCGCCAGCAGGCGTGGGATCAGGTTGGTGGCGATGAAGCCAGCGGCTCCGGTGATGACGATGCGCATGGAATCCTCAAAGTGAAAATCGTCCCACAAAAAACTCCCTCGCGTGCGCGAGGTCCGCGGGGTTTCCGATGTCGAAAAAATCTCGACCCACGAGATGTGCTTCCAGAGTGCCCACCAATGAGAGCCGCGGGTAGATCTCTTCCTCAAAAGATGAAACCCCATCTGGAAGCAGGTCGAGGGTCTCCGGAGTGAAAACCCCAAACCCCGCATCTACATGCGTGAACCCAGCGGATGGGTCATTCTTTTTATACTGAATCACTTTCCCCGAGCCCGCGTCCAGACCCACGTTGGCGCAAGAGATGGTGGTGAGTCCATCCACATAGGGATAGACCGCAAGAGCATTGCCACCGTGAGTCGCACAAAATCCGGCGTAATCCACGTCGCGGTAAAGGTCTCCGTACAACAAGAGGAAGCGATTCGGAATGAGCGATTTCGCCAGTTTGATGGCGCCGCCCGTGCCCAGGGATTCCGGCTCCTGGCTATAACCTATCTTTAGCCCAAAGACTGAGCCATCTCCAAAATAAGATTCGATGGACTCCGCCCGGTAACCCACCAAAAGAACAACTTCTTGAAAGCCCTGGTTCGCCAACTGCCGGATGACATATTCCAGAAAGGGGCGCCCACCGACAGGCACCATCGGCTTTGGAAGGCCCTCCGCCAGGGCACCGAGGCGCGTCCCCAATCCCCCAGCCAAAATAATAGGGAGGGGGAGCGATGCGTCGCATTCATCCAGAAGCCGCTGGTCGCTCATTCCAGGGGCACCCTGGCCAGCGCCGCAAGCTGCCAACCCGGCCCAACTTCGACGAGGTTGAAACGGAAGAGAAAACGAAAGATTTTCATCGCGAACCGGGCGCTCCATGGAAGCGGTTTCTCCGAAGTGGCGTCCTGGATCAGTCGCTTGCCTCGCAGGATGACCATAAGGCGATAGAGATTGAAGAAGGGAAAGCCCGCGCGCCAGATGGCCTCCACCTGATAGCCTGCGCTTTCCAGGAGCCGCCTCAGTTCATCAGCCCTGTAGTGGTGAAGGTGGCCAATGTGTTTGTCGAAAGCGGACATGGGTCCTGAAGGCACCGTCACCACCAATCGGGAACCTGGGGCCAGGAAGGGGCGCGTGTTAACCAGCACTCGCTCCGGTTCCGACACGTGCTCCAGAAGTTCCGTGCAAACCGCGTGGGTGGCCCACCCATCCAGCTGCACTTGCAACTCGATGGGTTTCATGAGGTCCACCTGGAAGAATCGGCCATGCGGCACTTTGCGAGCGGACTCCGCGATGCCTGAAGCACTGATGTCCAGTCCAACAATCTCCAAATCTGATTCGAACGTCGCGAGATCCAGAGCTAAATCCCCCTGTCCTGATCCAATATCCAGAAGCCGAGATCCAGGCGCAAGGATCAGAGCCTTCGTCACCAACCAGCGCCGGAACGCCTGGGCGGGATTCTGCTCAGCCGAAGCTGCGTACTGCGTCCACAGTTGGTCCCAGTCCTCGTTCATGGAGCCTCCTTCCGGCAAACCGCAAACGTATTGAGGCCAAACTTGTGTTTGAAACATCGGATCCCGCTCGGAAGGAACCCCGCCCTAACGAGTAAGGGCCAAAGGTCCTTTGGGTCGTAGTAGGTCTTGTGATCATCCATCTCAGCCTTTGGACTGAGGCCCAGGCGGAAGGCGGAATACTCCAGGAATTGCTTCCCCCTCCAGGAGGGTACATTGATCAGGCACAGCCCACCCGGAGTCAGCATTCGATGGAAATGAGCGAGGGCGGTTCCGGGTTCCCAAAGGTGCTCCAGAACGGAAACGCAAAGCACTAGGTCCCAACTGTCAGAGCCCAGTCCATCCAGAGCTTCCGGGAGCCGCCCCTCCGCGCAGGTGAGCCCCTCGACTCCATGCAAATTCGTGCTGATCGACAGGTCCACGGCGGTAGCTTTGGCCCCGCTCAGGACAAGGCGATGGGCGAGTCTTGCATGGTAGCCGGACCCCACATCGCAGACCCGCAGATCCCGAACGTCCCCTGACCATCTGCGAATCTGCCGTGCGGAGAGCCAGACGCCAAAGCGGTCTACCCAGCTCAAGGGCAGATCCTGGCCAAAGGAGGAGCTGCGACTCAAGGAAGACCCCGGTGGTCGTGGACTTTCGATTTCTGTGAGAGCAGGTAGCCATTCAGGATCAGCATGAATGCGAAGGTCATGAATCCCATGAGCATCAGGAATATTCCGAATAGCGCCCCATGCAAGACATGGCGGTTCGGCACCAGGGATAGCGCGAACCCATTCTGGATGTAGTCGAATAGGAAAACCGCCTCCATGAACAAACCCGCAAGGAAGGCAACCATGCTCAGGCCCGTGACGCGGTTGTACTGAAACCGAAGGGCGTACTTTCGCACCCGTTCACCACCGTAGTCGAAGAAAATCCGGCTCAGAATACCGATGAAAATGCACTGAAGGCCGAAGACAGACAGCACCAGCCCCAGCAGCATCCAGAAAATGGAGAAGGTCACATGCCCCAGCGTGATGGGACCGAAGGCCAGAGGAATGATCAGCGTGAGCCCCAAAGCGAGGAAAAGAACCCCGGGCTTCATTAGAAAAAAATTTGAACCGTAGATAAACATGTTCTTGAGGTTGATCCAGCCCGCGGCCCAGGGCGACCACCAACCTGTGCGGAGGTGATGGCTCTGTCGTCCGTTGCGGTCTTTGTAGAAATGGACCGGCACTTCTGCCGGACGCAGATCCATGTGGACCGATTTAATGACCATTTCGGAAGCGTATTCCCAAGAGCCCGATACCAAGTTCATGCGCTTGAGGGCATCCAGGCTGATGCCCCGCATGCCGCAATGGATGTCCGAGAAATGGCTGGAGAAGATCAGATTGAGAATCCAGGTGGTGAGCGGTGTCCCAAAATACTGGTGATGTGGCGGCATGGCGCCGGGTTCGATGGAGCCTTTAAACCTGGAACCCATCACGAACTCATTCCCAGCTCTCAATTTTTGCAGAAATCCCTTCAACTCCCTGAAGTCATACGTGCAATCACAATCCCCCATCAAAACGTAGCGGCCCCGGATGAAAGGCATGGCCTCGATGTAGGCCTGCCCCAGGCCCCGTTTGGGCGTCTTGATGACCCGTGCACCTTTGGACAGCGCGATCTCCGCGGTGCGATCGGTCGAGCTGTCCACGATGAGCACTTCCCCCGCCACTTCGGCCTTTTGAAAACCCTCGAAGCACCAGTCGAGACATTCGCCAATATTGACTTCCTCATTGAGCGCCGGAAGCACGATGGACAATTCCACCGAGCCCGTCTCAATCGTCTCTCCCAGCTCGAATGTTTCTGTTTGCGCTGCACTCACGTCGCTTTCACTCCCGTAAAGACACAACTAATCTTTCGCTCGCCCAATGGTTGGGGGAGGCACACGCCTTAGAAAAATAGCCTGATCGTTCGCTGGGTCATTGTAAACGAGCGCGAACGCTGGGTCTTGGCTAAGCTGCATGACGAGAACCGAATCCTCGTCGGTCGGATCGCGTTTAGTGGGGAGCCAGAATTCACTGGTGTCCTGGACGCCAGGATGGCTCCAGCCCACGTTCCAAGAACGATCTATGACGACCCATTTCGCTTCTGCGGGGATCTGGAACACTCCAGATTTCGGTTGGAGAAACACCACAGGACGGTTGAGTTGAGCGCCATAGAGACGGTAGACCATCCCGCCAAATCCCGAATCAAAGGCGATGACGTCTGAAGGGCCCGCGATCTTGTCAATGACATCGCCCACCCCGTTTACAAAACGAAGATCCGGATGCTCTACGGCAGACATCACCAACCCGAATGACTTCGTCTCATCATTTCGGAGATAGAAGTATGCCTGACTGGAAAAACTCAGCGCCAACACCAACCCAAGGCCTCGCCAAAGGAAGGTGCGGCCACGTTCTCGCAGCCAAATCAAGAGAGGCAGCACAGACCAGAGCGAAACCAGCACGGGGATACAGAGGAGCGATCGAGGAAACCCACAGAACATGCCATCCACGCGGTAACGCTGGGGCAAAGATAGAAATACGAAGACCAGAATGCTCAATGAAAGAACCAAACGAAAACTCTCCGACTCGCCTTTGGACTTCCGGTGCTGAAGAACGCCAAACGGCACCGCCAGCAATGACAGCGAGCAAAGCCAGCCAAAATGTCCATAGATGGGGTGATTGCCAGGCCACCACCAATACTGGTGCTTCCAGAAGACCCACACGGCATCGGGCTTAGAACTGAAGGGTCGGAGAATGGCGAGCAACGGGAACTTCCAAAGATTCGAGAAACCGATGTAGCTTGGTACCGCATTGGCCTCGAAGCCCGACTTGCCCCCGACCATGGCCGTATCTCCCAAGAAGTGGCCGCACCAAAGCTTGTTGAGCAAAGGCCATCCAGAGCCCATGAGCAGGAAGATCAGGACCACACCAATGGCCACCGGGACCACCTTGCGAATCCCTCCCATCGCATTGAGCGTGAACCTTGACCGGTAGTGCCAGATCACCGCGGCAAAGACCGGTAGAACGAAAAGTGCGGTGGCTTTGGTCCCGAAGCAGAGCACCAGGCTCAGAATGGCCAGTGCTAGCTCTTTCGCGAGCCCCTTCTGACACCATCTCGCGATCCAGTAGAAGAAGCTCAGCAAGAAAAAAGAGAAGAGCACGTCATTCTTATAATCAGCGGCCTGCATGATCAGGATTGGCGTCGCGCAGACGACCAGATCCCCCAAGAAAGCTTCCTTACGCGTAGCCTGGGGCCATGCCTCTCGAAAGATCGCGTGTCCATAGGCAACTAGACCGAAGGTAGCCGCGAGCCCGATCAGGAAACTGAGGCCATCTCCCGGCGTCAGCAACAGGCCATTCGCCAATAGCAGCTCGTAGTTCCAGGGAAAGTAGACAACCCTGAAATCGCTGGAGGGAATGTGCGGGATTCCGTGGGCCCGGATGACCTCAACCGCCTTCGGAAAATGGTAGGTGAGTGCATCGTACTCCGCGACCCAAACCAGAGACCCACGAAAACAAAGATAGGTGATGCTCAGAACGAAGAGGCCTAATATCAGGAATTCAATGGGCTTCAGGTCAAGGGGGCTTTTCCTGCGTTCATGAGATCGCCGCCGGAATAACCGCGAGCCTCCGCCCAACGCGATGAAGCCCACCATGCAAGCCCAAAGCGCGCCTTCCGAGAACAGTTTCGCAAAGGCCAAGACCCAGTTGGTCCCGATCAGGATCGCGAAGGAGAGAAGGACCGCCAGGCCCATTCGTTTGGACAGAAGATCATCCTCGCCTCCAGAGTCAAAGAAAGGCAGGATCTCCATTGCTAGGAACAGCGCTGCACCCAAGAAACAGATAAAACCCATGCCGTCGCTCCCAGGTATCAGCGGAAAAACACACTCACGCAATAGGTGGCCAAGCTCAAAGGCGATCCCCCGGTGGTCGCAAAAGCCCAGTCCCCAGCTGAGACACGACCTTGGTGCCCTCCAGCTCGATGGTGTAATGAAGACGCTTCATGCCGTGGGAAGCCATGAACCGCTCCAGCCCTTGATGATTGCGGTGGCAATAGAACATGAGAAAGCCGCCGCCGCCGGCGCCGATGACCTTGCCACCCAACACATGATGGTTGGCCTTCACCTCTTGATAGATCTGATCCACTTCACCAAAGCTGATCTTGCTTGAGAGCTTCTTCTTGTTCTGCCAGTGCTCGTCCAGCAGCAGGCCCCAGCGGTCGAAATTCCCGGACTCGATGGCCTCCAGGATGCGATAGCCCAGGTCTTTGATGGCGTTCAGGCTGTCTGCCACCTTGGCGTGGTCGGGTGCCTCTTTCGTCTGCATCGCCTTGTTTTGATCGGAAAGAACTTCCTTGGCGTCCCGCTGGGCGCCGGTGTAGTAGATGTGCGTCTGTGCGACAAATTCCGCGATGGCACCGCTGGACATGGATATCCGGCGCACGCGCACGTCGCCCGACCTAGCGATGTCCAACACCGTGAGGCCCCCGTAAGTCGCCATGTATTGGTCCTGTTTCCCAATGGGCTCATTTAGGATGTCGAGCTCGATGTGACAGGCCTCTTCCGCCAATGCCTGGAGGCTCACATAGTCCCGTCGAGAATGGTGGAGCGCGTTGAGCAGGCCCACCAAGTAACAACTAGACGACCCTAATCCCGTTCCCGCAGGAAGGTCTGCGATAGAAGCGATCTCGAAGGAGTTCTCTATGCCGTGGAGCCGCAATGCCTCCCGGGCCAGTTCGTGCTTGAGTTCGCTGACGTGGTCCACCAGCTCGCCTTGTGAATAATGAAGCCGGATTTTGCTGCCGACCTGGGGCTCATTCGCCAACACGTACATGTACTTGTCTATGCCCATCGCGAAAATGAACCCGCCGTGCTCACGGTAATACGAGGGCAGGTCCGTGCCGCCTCCGCCGAGGGTGACCCTGAAAGGCGTGCGGGTGACGATCACAGCTTGAATCCCGCGGCGGAGGCGTCGGAGTCAAACATCTTCACGGTGTCGAGGGAAAGATCCGACAGGTCTTTGCCACGCATGGAGGCCAGTTTCTTCAGGATGTCCGCCGTAACGGTGATGATCTCGCAACCACAGGCCTCCGCTTGGAAGATATTGAGAACTTCCCGTGAGCTGGCCCACAGCAACTGGGCCATGGGGAGGCCCTCTAACAACGCTTTGGAGGCCCGCATGATGGGCTCAGGATCCACGCCCGTGTCCGCGATGCGACCCGCGAAAATAGACACGACAGCGGGCACCGTCGAATTGAGGCTCTCGGCCATGCCTCGCACTTGAGCCAGGGTCAGGATGGCGGTGATGTTGAGCTGGACACCGGCCTGCGCCAGTCGCTTGATGAGAGGCAAAGAAGATTCGCCCTTGGTATTCGTGATGGGGATCTTCACGAAGACATGGGATCCCCAGGCGGCAATCCTAAGGGCCTGGCGCTCCATCTCATCAAACTCATCCGCGAAGACCTCGAAGGAAATCGGGCGATCAGGAATGGCTTCCAACACCTGCTTGGCGAAGGCTTCGTAGTCCGTGATACCGGCTTTTCGCATCAGAGTCGGATTGGTTGTGAATCCTTTCACGACGCCCGCCTGGCGAGCCGCCACCATTTCCTTGATATCCGCCCCATCGGCGTAAAGATGAATGCGTAGCGCGGTGGTCATGGGCGGCTCCTCATGAGAACGACAGGAAAAATCGCAGGACTTGTGCCAGATCATCGCATGTAAGGTCGGCAGCTTCCCGCCCTCTCTTGGCGGCGGAATTCGGATTCGGAACAAGGATCGTCCGGCATCCGGCCGCTCGACCACAGGCCAGGTCCATGTCCTGGTCTCCAACCATCCAGCACTTCGCGAGATCAAGCCCATACGCCTGCGCCGCCGTCCACAGGAAATACGGGCTCGGCTTTCGGCATGGGCAAGGCCCTTTCAAGTCACTAATGATCGAATCGGGATGATGGAAACAGTAATAGGCCTCGCGAATCCCCGCGGGAGCGATCGCTTCAGTCAACGCGACATGCACCGCGTGGAGCGAGTCCAGGCTGGTCTTACCCTTGGCTGCGCTGGGTTGATTTGACACGAGAAAGACAGGCCAGCCCGCGCTTCCAAGTCCTTGAATGAGATCCTTGGCGCCTGGACGAAGCTGCAAATCCGCAGGAAGCCTGGGCGACTCCCATTCACCGGTTCCGGTGTAGAAAATCAACTCATTCAGGAGTCCATCCCGATCCAGGAAAACCGCGGCATCAGCAGGTGCCAAGACCATTCACCAATAGATGCCATACGATTCCCTGCCAGCCTTCGGCATGCGGTGTGATCCGATCTTCAGAAACCACTGGAATCAGGATCGTCACATCCCCCAACTCTTTGGCTTTGCCACCATCTCGGCTCACCACGGAAAGGATGGAAGCGCCCACCGACTTCGCGTGTTCCATGGCCATCACCAGATTCCGCGAGGTGGTGGCGCTACCGCCCCCGACCGAGAAAATCATCAGGCAATCAGTGGCCCGGAGCTTGGATGTTTTGAGCCACCGTTCAAAAACGACCTCCCAACCCACGTCATTGGTCCAGGCCGTCAATTCGCTCACATTGTCGGTGGGCGCATAGGCCTCTATTCCGGCGATCTTGCGAAAATCATTCACGGCGTGGGATGCGTTCCCCGCACTGCCCCCCACTCCCAGAATAAAAAGACGACCGCCGTCAGCTTTCAGGCGACGCAGTCGCGCAAGACCAGCAGCCAAGTCATCGCGATTGATCTGGTGCGCGATGTCCCCGGTTTCTGAGAGATAGGTATCAATGTAGGCGGAATCTATCATCGGAAGGGCCTTTAGTGGTCGGAACCATGTAGTGCAACTTGTAGCTTAGTTCAGGAGGATGGGATAGCGGTCGACTTCGTAACATCAATCCCCAACCTGACATCCAGGTTATCAGCTCAAATGAGCCCGCATTCTGCAATTGAACCTCGGTCACTCGAATTGTAGGGGTGGTTGGGCGGGGTTGATTGCTGTTCGTTGGGGTGGTGCTCTGCAGTTGGGGTGTTGGGGTAAGAACCGCGCCAGGGCTTGGTGAAAGGCGTGCCACCAAGGTGGTGTTGCGGAGTAGCGGAGAACGGTCTGCCGGGCCTTGCGTCCGAGGACGGCGGCGCAGGTGAAGAGGTTGGCCCGCAGTGTTTCAAGGGTGTAGCGGGGGCCTTCGCGCCAAGGGCGTGCGGCGGAGCGCAGACCGAGGCCGTCCTGAAAAAGCTGGATGAGGTTGTGGGTGAAACACAGCACGCGCATGACGGTTTCGGTAGCGTTGAAATCGTCTAGGCAGAACCCGTTGAGGCCGCAGCCCGCCTTCAGTTCTTTGATCCGATTTTCGAATTCGCCTCTCGGCAGGTAGTTCCGGTAGACGCTGGCAGCCTCCATTTCCACAGGTGTGAAGCTTGTGACGATGGCCTGGTAGCGGTGTTCTTCCCAGGTAAAGAGTCGCTTTCCTTGAGGCTTGTCACGCTCAGGCACGCGGTGGCGGATGAGGATGAGTCGGCGCTCGGTGTCCCAGCGCAGCAGCTTGATGCGGGCCTCGGCGACTTCGATGCCCGCGCCGATGGGAATCCAGTCGCCCACCTGCTGAGCCGCAAGGCGCACCAGCTTCGTGAAGCGCGCCTTCACGAGGTAG
>JAYVXV010000312.1:0-3458 GCA_043784905.1 Holophagaceae bacterium
TTGGGGTGGTGGTGGTTCCTCAGGGACTCGAACCCTGGACCCGCTGATTAAGAGTCAGCTGCTCTAACCAACTGAGCTAAGGAACCTGACGGTCCAGTGTAGCAATGTGCGAAAAATCCGCAATCAGAGATTCCGGAATGCAGGCTACAGAGTGGGTAACTGCATGGCTTCGCGCACTTCGGCCATCGTGGTTTGGGCGACGGCTCTGGCCCTAGCGCTGCCATCACGCAAGATGTCTTTCAGGTGATCCTTGTGGTTCAGATGGTCTTCAATTTTTTCGCGGATCGGGGCGATGCGGTGGATCATGGCTTCGGCGACTTTCTTTTTGCAGTCGAAGCAGCCAATGCCGGCACGGCGACATTCCGTATTCACCATTTGCACTGTCTCATCGTTGCTAAAGAGCTTGTGAAATTCAAAGACGGGACAGACATCGGGATTGCCGGGATCGGTGCGCTTCACACGAGCGGGATCACTGGCCATTTGGCGTGTGCATTTCTCCAAAATTTCCGCGTCGGTATCTCGTAGGTAGATGCAATTGCCATAGCTCTTCGACATCTTCCGACCATCCAGCCCGGGCACTTTCGGGGTCTTGGTGAGCACGGCGGCTGGCTCGGGAAAAACCTCTTTGCGATACAGAAAATTGAAGCGGCGCAGGACCTCGCGAGCCAACTCCAAGTGAAACAATTGGTCCTCACCTACGGGCACCTTGTTGGCTTTGTAGATGATGATGTCGGCGGTCTGCAACAGCGGATATCCAAGGAATCCATAGCTGCTCAAGTCCGCTACGGCGTTTTGCAGTTTTTCCTTGTAGGTGGGCACGCGCTCTAGCCAGGAGAGCGGCGTGAGCATGCTCAACAACAAATGCAATTCGGCGTGTTCCTTGACCTGGCTCTGCACGAAAATAGTCGCATTTTTTGGGTTCAGGCCCGTGGCCAGGAAGCAGGCCGTTAGCTCTTCGGTGGCAGGCCAGATCTCTTCCACAGCCTCGTACTTCGACGTCAATGCGTGCCAGTCCACGATCATGTAAAAGGCTTCGTGACCGTGCTGGAGTTTTTCAAAATTATCGAGCGCGCCCACCAAGTGGCCAATGTGCTGAGAGCCCGAAGGCTGGATGCCTGAGAGAACGCGCTGCATGGGTCAGGCTCCGAGGAGAAGGCGGGCGATGGGATGGATCGGGTAGAACGCCACTCTGAAGATCGGGCCGAGGAATCGTTCCGAGAGGAAGGGCACCATGACGATGACGACGAGGATGATGTACATCGTCATCTGGTGACGCTCGAACCACTGGGTGCCCCGATAGGGAAGAAACCCCTTCAGGATGCCGCCGCCATCCAGAGGCCCCACCGGGATCAGGTTGAAGATCGCCAGAAGGATGTTGATGAGGATGAGCCTCCCAGCCAGCGAGAGCATCACCATTTGACCAGGGCTTACTTCCAGGCCTGTGAAGGCTTCCGGCCCCTGTAACCCCGCGTAGAAAAGGACGAGTCGGTCATTGGGCTCCACGACCGAAAATCGAAGTACCAGGGTGGTGATCAGCATGAACAGGATGAAGAGGGCCACGTTGGACGCAGGTCCTGCGGCGGACACCAGCGCGGCTCCAGTCCGCATGGTCAACTTACGGGTGAAGCGTTGCGGATTGTAGGGCACGGGTTTGGCCCATCCGATGAGTGGAAACCCAGTCGTCATGCTGATCAAGGGGAACAGCACGGTTCCGATGGGGTCGATGTGCGCGAGGGGATTGAGCGTCATACGCCCCAAGCGCGCGGCGGTGTCGTCATCTAACAAGTAGGCCGCCGTCGCGTGGCTCGCCTCGTGGACACTCAGCGAAAATAGCAGGGCAATATAGCTGATGAGAATGGTGGGAAGAGAAATATGGTCGAACAACAAAACTCCTGGATCTGTTCGAAGTCCGCGGGTCCGCAGAGGTTGTGCATTTACGATTAGATCACGATGGTTTCATGGATCAACTTGCCTTCGCGGAAACGGCTCCAGCGCAGGGGACTGCAATCTACGGTGCGATATTCACCGTGGATGATTAGTTCCGCCAGGCAGATGCCCACGGCGGGGGATTCCATGGCGCCGTGGCCGCTGTAGCCGACCTGGAGCAGAAGGCCCGGATGGTTGTCGTGCCAGCCGACGATGGCGTTGTGGTCCGCCGAATTGGTGTCGTAAAGCCCGCCCCAGCCGGATTTCAGTTTGCAAACGCTCGTGGACGGAATGCGCTCTTGCATGGGTAGGTTTACTTCATCTACGTAATAGCTCGGCTCAAAGGTCGTATCAAAACTATCGGGCTCGTCGGGCCGGGCCTTGCCGATCATCAGGTTGCCACTCTCGTATTTGAAGTAGATTCCCTGATCAATGATTGTGAGCGGGATGTCGTGCCAGCGAGGGTCTTCGTTCGGTGCGCCTGGAAAATCCGTGATGAACATCATGCGCTTTTGGCTGATGACAGGGGTCAGGTCTTCGTCCGGCAGGCCACTTCGCTTCAGGAGTTCATTGACCCACGGACCCGTGCAGAGCGCCACGATGCCCGCTTCGATCTTTTCTTCCACGCCCTGAGCATCATGGGCATTTTTGACCGTGACACCGGTGGCGCGCGCGCCCTCGAAATTTACTTTTAGCACTTCGGTGTTGAGCTGCAATTTCGGGGTCACAGCGTAATCGGTCATGGCCCTTTCGAAATATCCCACCGCAGCCTGGGAGGGATCGAAGCTGCCACAATCCCGTCCGAAAACCCCGCCTACGATCGGCTCGAACCCTAGGAATTCCGCCACGTCTGGGTCCATGTGCTCAATGCCACATTTCATACCGGGGATTTTCGCTTCGATTTGTTCTGGGGAAAGAAGGTCGAAATTGACGCCGTTCTTGGCCCAGATATCAGCGGCAAGAGGAATCTTTTCCCAAGCCTTCGCGTAATAGGTAAACAGGTAGCCACTTGGCTGATACCCGCAGGAAACACCCATGTCAGTTTGGAAGTTTTTCAAAAGTTGAATGGCGTGGGTGCAGAGCTTCTGATTGATTTCAGTGGTCCAGAGATTTCGAAAGCCACCGGCGCTGAAGGCCGTGGGGCCAAAGGCGATTTTGTCGCCACGATCCAGCACCAATATGCTGCCCTTGAAGCCCTGCTTCAAAAGGTTGTAGACGAGGGAGCCCGAACCGATGCCTGCACCCACCACCACCAGATCGAAACGGCGCACGCCCGCTCCTCCGTAAACAGTTAGCCTACCCGTTGAACCCGGATTTTGCACTTGAGCTTACTGACAACAGGCGTCAGGCATCGGGCTTCAGGCTTCATTGTTGGTTTTGGATGGTGCATTTCGTACTACAAATATGCGAAGCGACCCACAACAACGAGGCCCGATGCCTGAAGCCCGAGGCCCAGAATCATGGCAACCGCAAAATCCGGGTTAAAGGGCCTTTCTCCAATCCCGGATCCACGCAGGACAAGGCTTTAAACC
>JAYVXV010000313.1:0-3424 GCA_043784905.1 Holophagaceae bacterium
GTGGTGGCCCGCAGTCTGGGACCAGGCCTCACCTCTGACTGCCATCGTCGCCTTGCTGAAGCTTTGGAACATAGCACCGATGCCGATCCTCAGGCACTAGCCCAGCACTACCTCGCCGCGGGGGAGCGCCTGAAGGCAGCAGATTTCTCATCTCGCGCCGCAGATCAGGCGGCGGATGCCTTGGCCTTCGAGCAGGCTGCGGCCCTCTATCGTCAAGCTATCGAACTGCGGGATCCCTCGGACGAATCCCTGGGTTCGCTGCGCCTCAAGCTCGCTCAAGCCCTTGTGAATGCCGGGCGCAGCGCGGCGGCGGCGCAGGTCTATTTGGAAGCCGCAGCGGAGGGTAACGAGGCTTCCCGACATGCTTCAAGGCGACGAGCCGCAGAGGAATTTTTCCGCAGCGGACACCTTGAGCAGGGCCTCGCCACTACGCGCCAGGTACTGGGTTCCATTGGCGTGAGCATCCCGGCCACACCCATGCGCGCCTTTGCCTCGCTCCTTTTCCATCGCCTTCGTTTGCAGGTGCGGGGGCTGAAAGTAAAAGAAAGAAAGGCGGCGGAAATCTCACCGAAAACATTGGACCGCATTGACACACTTTGGTCGGCGGCCATGGGCCTGGGCTCCTTCGACATGATTCGCGCTTCCGACTTTCAGGCTCGGCAACTGATCCTGGCGCTCGACGCCGGGGAGCCCTATCGCGTCGTGCGCGGTCTCGCCCACGAAATGGCCCTGCGAGCCAGTGCCGGCACCAGCGAATTAGGCGGAATACGCCGGATCCAGGCCGTCACAATGGCCCTGGCTGAACGCCTGGGTCAGCCTGAACCTCTCGCAAGGGCCTATATCGGATCAGGCATCGCGGCCCTTGTCACCGGACGCTGGCGCTCCGCCGCAGAATGGCTAGAGAAGGCCGAAGTCATTCTTCGCGCAAGTTGCACGGGGGTCGCCTACGAAATCCATGTGACCCAGCTCTTTGCGCTTACCGCTTTGTATGTTTTAGGGCAAATTCGCCAGGTCGGGGCCCGCTACCCGGAACTGCTGAGTGAAGCTCAGGAACTCGACGATGTCTTAGCCATCGCGAACCTTCGGCTGTACAGTTGGAATCTTCATTTGGCGAATGACGATCCCGATCTTGCGGAGCGTGAGCTGAACCGGGCCTTGATGGGCTGGCCGCAAACCGGGTTTTTGACCCAGCACTACAACCTTTTGGTGGGCCAGGCCTCCTTGAAACTTTACCAAGGCCAGGCCCGAGCCGCCCTGGAGGAGATGACCTCCCAGTGGCCCGCGCTTCAGGGTTCACTGCTCTTAAGGGCCCAGGCAATCCGCGTCACCTGCATGGATCTGCGGGCCCGCAACCTTCTGGCTTGCGCCGCCACCGAGCTCGATCAGCAAGCCGCTCGATCCGCCCACTTGAAAGCCGCCCATCAGGACATCAAGGCTCTACTCAAAGAATCCTGCGGCTACGGCAAGGCGATGGGGCTTCGGGATCTAGGTGTGGCCTTGGCCTTGGTAGATCGAAAAGAGGAAGCCCAGGCCCGATTTCTGGAAGCAGAAATCGCCTTCGAGAGCGAAGAGATGACCATCCATTTGCTTACGGTGCGATGGGCTCGCGGCAAACATCTCGGCAATGCCATCGGTGATGAGCTCATGGCCGCAAGCTCAAGTGCCCTTCGAGAGGCCGGCTATCGCAACCCCGAAGCCATTGCACGAATGTTCGTGCCGGGAATCGGGTGATGCGGATTTGCGTTAAAAAAGAATTGTGAACCACAGATTCCGCAGATTCACACAGATTAAAATCCGTGATTTCCGCTGGGAATCGCTTCGCGAGGCGCGTAGCGCCTGCGGGCTAAAGGCCCGCAAATTCAGGTGGCTAAGGCAGCGGATCACACCTAAGCGTGAGGTCCCCGGGCCGCCTGAATTTCATCTGCGAAGCTGGCACATGACAGATTCCATGACCATGAATCTGCGTGAATCTGCGGAATCTGTGGTTTCTTTTTCTTTTTGAATGCGACTTTACTTAGGCCCGCCTAAAACGTAAATCTCGCGCCGAACTGTAATTGCCGCTTGGGGCCATAGCGAGTGGGGGTTCCGTAGGCTTGAGTGGCTGAAATTTGGACGTTTTGAACCTGCTCAACGTTCGAGTGGTTGAAGAAATTGAAGACCTCCACCAGCAGTTCCAGTTGGGTGTGATCAAAGGCAAAACGTTTCGACGCACGCAGGTCCACCGACGAGGTCGAAGGCGTCGTTTCGGAATTGCGGCGCAATCCGCCAAACCGATCCGAGGTTCCATCCCCATCGAAATTGTTGTCGGCCCCCGCCAGATGGGTGTAAGGCCTACCGGTCGCCCAGTGCAGGATGCCGCTGAAGGTCCAATCCCGGCGCCACGCGGGGCCTTCGTGACCCGTGGCCCATACTGCTGCGGCACTCAACCGATGCTTTTGGTTTTGAAGGCTCGGCCCCCATTCGCTCGCCGGATCAAAGGAATTCTGCGGCGTGTAGTCCGAGGTCCAATCCGTCGTGTTGTCCTTCGCGTCGGAATGCGTGTAGCTCGCGTTCAGAATGAAATTTTCGCCGCGCTTCCAGGCCCAGGAAAGGCTCTGCCCATCATAGTCCGCGTTGCCGCTGCCATCTACCCGGTTCAGCGTGCTATAGCGAAGGTCCGGGCGCCGCCCCACAACCTGTTGCGTAGAGGGATTGAAATAGACTTGGAAGGCATTCACGTCTCGCACGTTCATGAATCCCTTGGCCTTGGAATGCACCAGCTCCAGCGCGAAATGATGTTGGGGATTCGGGTTCCATTCGGCGCCTAGATTCTGTTGCCACATCACCGGAAAAGCCACGTCGCCGGGAATGACAAAGGTCGTCGGGCCCGGTGGCAGTGCGGTGTACCGGTGATTCTTTGCCACGCCATCTGCATTGGCCCAGGTCGGCAACGGCCCTTGAAGGACTGGATCAAGCAGCGTCCTGATGACCGTTTGAATATCACGGCCGTTGAAAAGCCGAATGCCGTAGACAGGCCCTAGATTCGTGGGCCCACCGAAGCGACCCACGCCGCCAAACATTCGTAATTCAGGCCTCGCCTGCCAACTAAAGGAAAGGCGCGGATGCACACGGTTGGCGCTCCAATCCCGCTGAATGCGAAAGTTGGCTGGATAGTCGTAGGCCCCAGCAGGCAGCTGCGTGGGGCCCTGCACCGGATCCATGGTGGAGGGCGGATGTTGTACCGCTTCGTAGTCGGCCGTGTCCGGGAAAGGTGGTAGCGATTCCCGTTCAAAGCGCACGCCGACCTTCAATAAAAAGGTTGGAAGCGCCTGCCAGTCATCTTGCAAGAACACCGCTTCGCTTTTCGATTGAAAAGCCGCGTGGGGATTGCCGTAACTCTGCACGAAGGCCACGGGAAGGCCCGAACCGCCAAATGGATTGGGCG
>JAYVXV010000314.1:0-3423 GCA_043784905.1 Holophagaceae bacterium
GCGATGTACCGCAAGCTGAAGGTCTACGAAGGTGCCGAGCACCAGCAGGCCGCCCAGCAGCCTGAACCCCTGAATTTCAAGCTTTAATCGCTCAATCGAGGACACAACAATGGCGATCAATCAATACTACGGAACGGGCCGCCGCAAGACCGCCGCATCACGCGTGTTCCTGCGACCCGGCACGGGCAAGATTACGGTCAATGGCCGCACGCTGGAGAGCTTCTTCCCCAATGCCGTGCTGCGCATGATGGTCCACCAGCCGTTGGTTCTGAGTGACATGGACAACAAATTTGACATGCACATCACCGTTGCCGGTGGTGGTTCTGCGGGTCAAGCCGCAGCCATCCGCCTAGGTGTTTCCCGCGCCCTTTTGACCTACAACGAACAGCTCCGAGGTATGTTGCGCGGCGCCGGTCTCCTGACCCGCGATCCCCGCATGAAGGAACGTAAAAAACCCGGCCAGAGGGGCGCCCGTCGCCGCTTCCAGTACAGCAAGCGTTAATTGGTTTCAGTTCTTTTTCAACCGACGGGGAGACAGGATCTCCCCGTTCGTGTGTCACGGGTTCCAAATTTTTGGACCCGATTCGGGCGACCAGCCTTTAACCCTGGCCGTCTTCATCCCCAACCGCGCTGCTTATAGCCAGCGCAACGATTGAGGAGCCCATCATGGCTGCCATTCAAATGAAAGAACTGCTCGAAGCCGGTGTTCACTTCGGCCACCAGACCAAGCGCTGGAACCCGAAAATGAAGCCGTATATCTTCGGCGCCCGCAACAGCATCTATATCATTGATCTGCAAAAGACCCTGCGCCTTTGGAACACCGCCGCCAACTTCCTCACGAAGTCCGCAGCCGAGGGCAAGAGCTTCATGTTCGTGGCCACCAAGCCCCAGGCCCAGGATCTCATCGCCGAGCAGGCTGCCCGTTGCGGCGCCTTCTACGTGAACAATCGCTGGTTGGGCGGCATGCTCACCAACTTTTCCACCATCAAGAAGTCGCTGGAAAAACTGCGCGAGATGGAAGCGATCCTCGGCGACCCCGTCCGCTCCGCCGCCATGAGCAAGAAAGAGCAACTCACCCTGACCCGACACAAGGACAAGCTTGTGGGCTCTTTCGCCGGTATTCGTGATATGCGCAGCCTGCCGGACGTGATCTTCATCATTGATCCGAACCGCGAAGACATCGCCGTCACCGAAGCCAACAAGCTCGGCCTCAAGATCGTCGCGCTCGTGGATACCAACTGCGACCCCGACAAGATCAGCTACGTCATCCCCTCCAACGATGACGCAATTCGCGCCATCCACCTTTTCAGCGAGCGCGTTGCTGACTCCATTCTCGAAGGACGCCAGTCCTTCCAGGACAAAGGCGACAGCACCGCCATGAAGGAAATGATGGCAGAGAAGATGGAGAAGGAAAGCGAGTAAATCGCACCTTAGGAGCCCTTACGAAATAACCAGTGCTTTTCTGTGTATTTTGTTAGGGCCCCTTATGCCGGTCCGCCTTCACAGTGATAAAACTATTTTGTGGCAACGGCTTAGCCCGCACCACCAGTACCTTTTGAAGATTCAGGAGATAGCATGGCCTTTACAGCCCAGGACGTTAAAGAGCTTCGCGAAAAGACCGGCATCGGCATGATGGATTGCAAAAAAGCATTAGAAGAAAGCAACGGCGAAATGGAAGGCGCCATTGAGTACCTTCGCAAGAAGGGCCTCGCCGCCTCCGCCAAGAAAGCCGATCGTGTCGCCGCCGAAGGCATCGTTGAGTCCTATATCCACCCAGGCGGTCGGGTGGGCGTCATCGTAGAAGTGAACTCTGAGACAGATTTCGTGGCCCGCAATGAAGCCTTTCAGCGCATGGTCAAGGAAATCGCCATGCACATCGCCGCCGCCGATCCTGTCCCTCGCTTCGTCACCAAGGACGAAGTGACCCAAGAATTCCTCGACACGGAAAAGCGGATCGCCACCGAGATGGCCCTGGCCACCGGCAAGCCCGCCAACATTGTTGCGAAGATCGTCGAAGGCAAGATGAACTCGATTTTTAAAGAAGTCTGCTTGCTGGAGCAGCCGTTCATCATGAACGGCGACGTCACCGTGCAGCAGTATCTCTCCCAGAAGACCGCCGAGATCGGCGAAAAGCTGAGCATTCGCCGCTTCACCAAGTACGTACTCGGCGAAGGTCTGCAAAAGCGCACCGAAGATTTCGCCGCCGAAGTGGCGGCCCAGGTGGCTGCGAAGTAATGCCCTTTCTTCCTCATTCGACAAAGGGCGGCTTCATGCCGCCCTTTCCGTATACTTGGTCAGCTCTTGCTGTTGTCTTCCCGGAGCCTCCGATGGCCCTTTCCCCAAACCCTCAAGAAACCGCGATGCGTCTTGCCCAGATGCATTTTGACCGGGACCCCTTTCTTAAAAAGGTTTACTATCTCGCCGCCGCTGATCGAGTACGCATGGTCGAAGTCACCGATGCGGTAGGAACGACCCGAGAAATTTTCCCCATCGAATTCGGACCCGACCCCTCTCAGGATATTTTCTTCCCCATTGAGGTCATCCTTCTTAGTCCTTTTGAAGAAACCCTGATTCGGGAAAGGTCTCTGAGACTGCCTCAGGGTTGGGGAACGCTTGAAGGGATGACCTCGTTCGACAAGGCTTCCTGAATGCCCGCGTCTCGAGTGGAGTGGGCAAAGGGATACCTGGCTTGTGCCAAGGAAGACCTTCGCGCCTCCGAGGCCATCCTGAAACTTGAAGACCCGCCCCTCGGCACCCTTGCCATGTTATTCCAAATGGTGTTTGAAAAGATCGGGAAGGCCATTCTCCTCTCCAAGTTCAAACACCTTCCTGAGGATTTGCGAAGGGATCATGCGTCCGTGAAGGCATTGGCGATGATCCAGAGAACCACCGATTGGTTGCAGGAGGGGGGGCCACAAAGGGGAACAGTGGCGAACGGTTCTGAATTACCTGAAATCATTGGAGCAAGCTCAACCATCTATCGCGAGAAAAGCCAACCGGGCAGGTTCGCTTGAATACCCGTGGGAGGACCCGGAAACGAGTCGCGTACTTTGTCCCATTGATGGGCTGGCCATTGTCCGGCAATTGAGTCCGGCTCGCGAAAATCTTTCCTCTCAACTCGTCAAGTTGGCACAACACCTCCTCAGGAAACTCGAATGAAATACACCCGCATCCTCCTCAAACTCTCTGGCGAAGCGCTCATGGGCGAGCTCAAGGGCGGCATTGATCCCGGCGTGGTGGGCATGGTGGCCGAGCAGATCAAGGCCATCCGCGCCCTGGGCGTAGACGTGGGCCTGGTCATCGGCGGCGGCAACATCTTTCGTGGCGTGGCCGGGGCCACCAAGGGAATGGATCGCACCACCGCCGACCACATGGGTATGTTAGCCACCATGATCAATGCCCTGGCCATGCAGGACGCCCTCG
>JAYVXV010000315.1:0-3421 GCA_043784905.1 Holophagaceae bacterium
GGCTCGGCCACGTCAATGTGAACGCTGCCTTCCTTGCTCTGGCGCTTCCAGGCGTCTCGCTCGATGCCATGGAAACGCAGGCGTTGGATGCGCGGCAGAAATTCATCCTTGAAAAAGGCGATGGCACCGCCTTCGCCGGTGGTCATGTTCTTGTTCGGATGGAAACTGAAGACGCTCATCACCGAGCGGGGATCGCCACCCATCTTGGTGCCTTTGTACGTCGCGCCCATGGCCTGGGCCGCGTCTTCAACGACCCACAGGCCGTGCTTCTCTGCGACGCTCCAGATTTCTTCCATGGGGCAGGGCAGGCCCGTGAGGTGCACGGGAATGATGCCTTTGGTGCGGGGCGTGATGGCCGCTTCGAGCTGGCTGGGATCCAGGTTCAGTGTCACCGGGTCAATGTCCACCAGCACCGGAATGCCGCCTTGCAATACCACCGTGGACAGCGTGCTCACCCAGGTGAGGGAACTGGTGATGACCTCATCCCCGGGCTGCAGGTTGAGCACCTGCATGGTGATCTCCTGGGCCGTGGTGGCGCTGTTCATGGCCAGGCAGTGGGGCACGCCGTTGTAGGCCCGCAGGGCTTCTTCAAACTTCGCGCTCTTGGGGCCGGTGGTGATCCAGCCGCTGTGGATGGAATCAATCATTTCGTCAATTTCCGCCTGGCCAATCACGGGACGGGTGAAGGGGAGAAAGGTCTCGCGGCGGGTGTAGGACATGGCGGGCTCCAGGCTCCAGGCTACGTGGTCGGGCCTGATCGGGCCAAGGCCGGGTTCGGAAATCGGTATGCGATTTCAGGCTTCGGGCTTCAGGCCTCGTTGTTGGTCTTAGATGGACCATCTCGTATGCGGCCCGCGAAACGACCCACAACAACGAGGTCTGATACCCGAGGCCTGAAGCCAATGCGAACGGTGTTGGAGCTACAGCAACCCTTCTCGCTGGAACCGAAATCTGTGGCGCGCTACCATCGGCAGCCCCTCCAGGAGATTTCATGCGCGTTCTCACCGCCACCGCCTTGACCCTCGTCGCGCTTTTCGCTTCGCCCCTTCCGGCTCGCACGCACCAGGACGCCGCCGCAACCAAGCCCGATCCCCACAAGATCGAGAAACTCGCCGACAACGTCTATTGCATCTTTGGCGAGGGCGGCAATATCGGGCTCATCGTCACGGAGCACCATGCGATTCTCATTGACGATCAATTCGCACCGTTGGTGCCGGGCTTGCTCAAGGTCGTGAAATCCGTCACGGACAAGCCCATCAAGTACCTCATCAACACCCATCACCACGGCGATCATGTGGGCGGTAACCTTGCCTTGGAACATCAGGTGCAGGTAATCGTGGCCCACACCAATGTGCGTCACCACATGGAGCTGGAGCAGGCCAAGCTAGAGCCCGCCAAGCGCGGCGGCCTGCCGGAAATCACCTTTGGCGACGCGAACCCCAAGGTGCGCTCCATCCTTGCCATCAATCTCGACGGCGCCGAGATTCACCTGGCCCACTTCGGCGCGGGCCACACCGATGGCGACGTGCTCGTGGGGATGCCCAGCGCTCACGTCATGCACATGGGCGACATCTTTTTCAACGGCCTGACGCCCTACATTGACCTGAGCAGCGGCGGCAGCGTGGCGGGCATGATCGCCAACATGGACGCGGTGCTGACCTTTCTGCCGGAAGATTCAAAAGTTATCCCCGGCCATGGTCCCGTGGGCGGCAAAAAGGACGTGATCCGCGCCAGGGATTTCCTGAAGGCTGTGCAAAAACACGTCGAGGCCAACCCCACCAAGACCGGCAAGGAGCTGGACGAAAGCTTCGATCACAAAACCTGGGCCGACATCCATGACCTGGCGCCCTTCCTGAGTTGGGAGAATTTTTTCGATATCGCAGCAGGACGAGGGCCGAAGAAGTAGTTAGGCAGCCAAATTCTTCTTGAGGACGTCGATGGTTAAAACCAGTACAGTTCTCAGTTTCTACCTGAGCTTTTTTCTTAACCTTGCTGCTCAGTCACCACAACAATCAAAGCTTGGATCAATATTTCTTGCGGGATGGATTCCGGAATCAACAGTAAATGGTGAAATTGGTGAGCCATGGATGGCTTTGGAACAGCACGGGCATGGATACCAGTTACGGGAGGTGAATTCAATTCAGCTATTGGTTCGCAGTGGGTATGAATGCCGATTTGAATTTCCAGGCTGGAAAAAGGTTCACAGCCTCTTTCAAGGTGTCAATGCACTTAAAGCTAGGCGAAATATCTCGCTTGCAACTGCACCATCGGTTCCCTGGGGTTCTGAGATTTCCTCAGTCACCCCTAAATTCATTGCTCACTTTCACGAGTCACAGTGCGCAATACAACAAACAAGCAGAAAGGCTGATTCCTGGGATACATTTACTTTCTCATTTTCCTTTAATGGAACCACTCAGTCGATCTATGAGGGAACGGCTGATTGGGGTTTTCATCGATGGTCAGTACGTTTCATTGGGGATCTTGACGGCGATAGCAAGCCTGACATTCTCTTTTCCATGTCCGGCCCCAAGGATGGCGAACTCACGATTCTTTTTCTTTCATCTCTAGCAAAGTCGGGTGAACTCGTTGGTGAGGCCGCTAAATATTACCTTAGTGATTAAGTGCTTATGCCCATGGTCCGCCTATAACTCTTCGTTCAAGCGGGCTCAGGTGTGCCGGTCCGCTTAACTTTTTCCGTCAGTCAACCAGGACACCAACCCCTTCACTCAACAATTCTGTAGACCGCCCATGATTCCCCTTACACCTTGCAAGCTTCTTCGCAGCGCGCCCTACTTTCCGGTGGCGGATGTCGCCTTGTCGGCTTCGTACTACGAACGGGTTTTGGGCTTTGCAGCCGAATACAGCGTGGGCACTCCGCCGGAATTTGCGATCTGCAGCCGTGATGGCCTCGCAATTATGTTGCGCCGAGTGCCTGCGCCCGAACTGATTGTCCCGAATGAGAAGCAAGGTGGCACCTGGGACGTCTTCTTCTGGGTGGACGACGTTCAGGCGCTTCACGAAGCGTTTGCAGCCAAGGGTGCCGACGTGGTCTATGGCCCGCTTCTGCAAGAGGCCTATCACATGCAGGAGTTCGCAGTCCGCGATCACGACGGATACGTGCTCGGCTTTGGGCAGACGACGTCTTGAGTCCGACTTTCTTCCTGGAGCAAAGGCCTCATAGCCCTTATCCTGATATCTGATCGGCATATGGAGCCGTAACAAAATAACCAGAAATGCGCTGGTTATTTCGCAACGGCTCTTAAAAGGTCCTGGAGTCGTCAATGAAGCTGGACCCATTGGGAAATTTTTCGCGCAGCCACCGTAATGGTGAGCTGCGTATGGACCATGTCGGTCAAACCGTGCGGCTGCTGGGTTGGTGCAAGCGTTCGCGCAACATGGGTTCGTTGGTTTTCATGGATTT
>JAYVXV010000316.1:0-30237 GCA_043784905.1 Holophagaceae bacterium
AGCCCTCGAAAAGGCAGGTCTTGCCGATGTGCCCCCCGCAGCCTGGGCCCATTGGGATGGCAAAGTCTTGAAAGAAAAAGGCCTGACTCCGAAGCTCCAGGGCGTTGCCCTGGGCAATGCTTTCCCGATTTGTCCCAGCAAGGATGGCCAGACCTTTCGGGCCCCCACGGATGCAGAGCTGCGGTCCCCGCAAAATCTGGCTCGGATCCGCGAGGACCTGGAGCGGGCTGCGGCGAGATGTCCAGGGAAACTAAGGATCATCGCCATGGGTAAGCGCGCCGAATGGCTGTTCCAACGATTGGAAGGCGCACCCCTGTTCAATCTGGTGGTGATGCCTCACCCATCCGCCCAGGGTCTACTCCAGGCCGCGCCAGGCAAGGGCAAGGGCCTTCACCTGGCGGATCTGGAAGACGCCTGGCGAGAAAGGCTAGATGGGCTGCTCCGAAAGTAAGCCCGGGCGACAAATTTGGTGATTGAGGATCCAATTCTCCTTCACGACCGGCGGTCTCACCAATTTCGGCTTGGATTCGGATTTTCAGCGACTTTTCACTATCCAAATCTACCGTGGCCGTTTGAGAAGGAGTATGCTTTCGCCCTGTCCCTAGCATTACATCAATGTTAAATCACTAGGATTTTTCCCTGAGGAGGCTTTTGTGCTTCGTCCCACTAGGTCCCAGAACATGCCCGCATTTTTTCGCAGCGTCAGGCTAGTCGCTCCGGCACTCCTGCCGGTTCTGCTTTTCGGTGGAGACACCCTTTCTGTTTCGGGTCGTGGCGAGTATGCCGTGGAGAAGAAGTGGAAGACATCCGAAGCCAACCAACTCGCCCTTCAGCGTGCGGAAGCCTTGGCTGTTGAAGACGCACTCGCCCAGGCGGTTTACCAGATGTACGGTAGCCGTTCCAAGCTCGGCGCGGATGCCGACCGCATCATCCGGGAGGTGGTGAACCACAAGGCGAACATGGTCCTGGATACCCAAGTCACGGGGACCAACGTGGACGCCGGAAAAGCCGTAGTCGAGCTGGTGCTGAAGATTGATGGTAAGGCCATGAAGCGCTATCTCGAGGACAGCTTGGGCCTTTCGCTTGCTCAAGAAACCGAAGGCAAGTTCAAAGTCATCGTACTTTCCTACACCATTGAAGGCCAAGACGCAGACAAATCCAAACCATTGGTCCTGCGAGAAGAAGTCACGGACGACAAGAAGAATGTGCAAGCTGCCTCCTTCGCGGCCTCCAGTTCCCGTGCTTCGGCAAGCTCAAGTCAATCATCCGTGCAGGCAGCCTCTGCCAGCAGCAGCAAAGGCAATGCGGCTTACGAGAGCCAAGGCTCCATGCAGGCCACACGAGATCGCCAGTCTGCCGCAGCCGTTCAAGGTGATCGTGGCTCGGCTGCGGCCTCCAGCAGTAGTTCTGCCCAGATGAGCGCCCAGCGGAGCAGCGCAGGATCCGCCGAATGGGACAACCAGCGAGCCGCAAGCCTTGACGCACGCAGCAGCCGCGCCAGCGCATCCTCTAGCAAGGCCTCTGCCTCCGGTGCAATGTTTAGCGACACAAGTTCCTTCTATCACCGCATCACCATCTACGCCGACCCCACAAAAAAGGGCGCAGGCGCTACCAACGAAGTGCGCGCGGCCCTAGGCGAGATGATCGAGAAATCCGGGCTCAACACCAAGTTTCTGGATATGGATCTGATGGGGCGGAACTTCGAGACCGAGGACGATCTCTACGCAGTAATCCTCAACGGCCTAAAGCGTAATCCCGAGGTGGGCCCGGGCGATTATGTCGCGGTGGCTCTCAACCGCTGCACACCGGTCAACAACTACCACCGCTACACCTCCCAGGTGGTGTACCGCGTGCTGCGCATCCGGGATGGCGACACCCTTCTGCCCGACAAAGTCATTCTCGGAGATAGCGGCGATCAGGTGTCCGACGATGTGGGCCGCGCCACAGCCACCAAGCTGGCCATGCACAAGGCAGATAGCGTGTTGCCTGACGAACTTCGCTCGGCGGTGAAGAAGACCCAGCGGGCTGAGAAGCGAGAAAATGCATCGGCTTCCACCACCTACGTCATTCGCGTTGACAACATCGCCAGCCCCGCTTCCACCGCCGCCATCAAGCAGGCCCTTCGTGGGGCTGGCATGACGGTGAGTCCCCAGTTCCGAGGTGATGCGCGCTCTGAAACCATCACCGTGACACTGAATGGGAAGAGCGGATCAGATGTGCTAGCCCTTTTGGAAACGCTCATCGACAAATTCGCGGTGGAAACAATGGACGAGCGCAGCACGGTCCTTAAGGGCAAGTGATGCGAGCCTTGTCTTCGTTGTTGAGGCTAGGTCTTTCAGGGGGACTAATGTTATGCGTCCTCGTCGGCACGGCAGTCCAGGCACGGGCTCAGACCATGGTGAAACTGGCCCTGGCGCCCGAACTGCTGGTGACAGACGCATCACCGGATGTGCGTATGCCTACCCCGGCTGCACTTCAAGTGACTTTTGAACAACGGGCCATTGCCACATTTCCAGGCCGGATCATGCACCTTGGCCTGAACGATATGATCGCGCCGGATGAACGCGTGTTGGTGCTGGTACCTACCATCACCGCTGCGCGGGTTACTCGGGAAGTCACCGCAGGCGTAATCGAAAAATACGAAGCGGTGGTGGTGGGGGATCTTTCCGTCCTGGATCCCTGGACCAATGCCAATCTCTTTTCCGCTACGCGCATGGTGGCCGCCAGTGTGGAATTAGGCCGCAGCGGAGCCGGGAAGCGGGATGAATTGGTCCACCAGGCTTTTGATGCAGCGTGTTCCCGGTGGATGGAAGTCTGCCTCGCCCAGCTGAAAGACAAGGCCTCGCCGTTTGTTCTGGACGCGCCGACCCTTGCGGTGTCCGCATTGCCCAAGGGCGGGATCTGGCCCTTCGGCCGTGATCGAGGGGTAAAGAAGGGAGCCACCCTCAAGGGTCAAGGGCGTTACGCCAAGGTGCTAGATGTAGAAGCCCGCTACGCCATCATCCAGGACGTCGCGGACCCACCTCGGCGTATTGGGCCCGGCGAGCGATACAATTTGACGGTCGTAGACAAGCCCGCAGAACGCCCCGAGCCCACCGTGGCTTTGAGGTGGCGTGGAATCGCCCCGAAATTACCAGAAGGTATCACCGCGCCTAGTCTCAACTCAGATGCCTTTCTCGGTCTACTGGGCAACTACGTCAGCCAGGCTGGCGGCTTGCGCCTGCTGCCAGCCGATGTGAGCAATGAGGTCTCCAAGGCAGGCCTGCTTCGTCTGCACGACCACATCGCCCGCCATTCCCAGCTTGCGGTGGGCAACACACTTAGCCTGGAGCAGCGCGAGGTGGCCGAGGCCGCCCGACAATCGCCGGACCGGGTGGCTGAAATGGGCGTCCTTAACGGATATCATGGCTCACGAAAAAAGGCTGACGGTCAGGTAGAACACTACTACCGCATTCGCCTCGGCGCGGCCCTATTCACTCGTGTGGGCGCCGATGAATCCGCACAATTTCCCATGGTGGCCTTCGTGGACCACGAGGAGGAATTAGCCCAATTAGAACAGGTGGGAGTTCGAGAATTGGACACGGGTGCGGCCTGGTTTACCGTGTGCCGCAATGCCGTCATCCATCTTGCTGGGAAAGTGCAAGCGAAGCTGATGGAACTTCCCGTCTCCGATGTAGAGATCAAGGAAGGCGTGGTGGACGAGGCCCGGGTTGCACAGTGGAAGAGTGCGGCCCCCTCGCGATTCGCACCGCTCAAATGGCTACGTCCATCGGGGGAAGTGAAGGACCCGACAGGCGCGTCTCTGGGCCCCTTACTTGTGGCACAGGCCCCATCCAAGGGCTTTCTGAATGCATCAGGTCTGATTGCCGAAAAATTAATGACAGGAGATGTCCTACGATTCAGCGGGAGCGCCGCTCAAGATCCGTTGGTTCCCTTGGGGCCATTGGAATTCGTGGATGCGCCCGCTTGGATTCCTGAAACGCGATGGTTAGCGCCCATGGCGGCCGGGGCTCTCATGGGGCCAGGGGCTTGCCGCTTCCTTCTTGATGGCACGGCCACCGGCAATAAGGTGGTACTTAATGGAGCCGCATTTGCTCGCCATACTGAAGGCAACTCCACATCATTCACGGGCCAATGGCGTATGCGTTTGCAGATGGGGAGCGATGCGCCGCCAGCCTGGAAAACCGGCTTGCAGACCGATCACACCCAAGCATTGCAAAAGCCGACAGATGCATTACAGCCCCTGGACATGGATGCCTGGGCCTTTGAATACGTGCAGGACTCAATCAAGAAACTCAGCGAATCCGCCACCAAGAAAAATCTTAACCTGGCCCTAAGGGCCGCCTTATCGGAGTAGCCATGAAACTCATTGCCGTAATTCCTCTCCTCGTCGCAGGCACTGTGGCGCCACTGTCGGCTCAAGGGCTTGGTGGCCTATTTAAAAAATCTGAACCTACGTCAACGACTCCATCTAGCCCTAAGGTTGATGTGGGTGAGGCGCTGCTCGCGGGCGCTTCCATGATCGGCTTCGTCACCATTGCCACCGATCAAGGAATGAAGGCCATGGATTTGATGATGGAAGTATTCCCACCCGAAAAAGTGGAGAAAGTGAAGCTGCTGAATCTCCAATACAAGGAACTCGCGGCCAAGCGCAAGGATGGCAACATTGACGCTGAGCAACTGAAAGTGGCTAGTGATGCGGGACAGGAGATGGCGGCCATTCAGGGGGATTGGAAGTCTTACAAGAAAGAAAAGTCCGCCATCGTCACGAAGGCAAACTCCCATCTCGGCCTCATGCTCGGCGCGGATGCCGTGGCCGCCCTAGCCGCCCCGAAAACCTTGGCCTCGCTTCAAGAAGCCGCCAATAGTCTGGCCAGCAACCCACTGCAATTCAGCAAAGCCGCTAAGATCACCGCTCAAGTGGCAGTCCTCGCTGCGGTGGTCGCACAAATTCCTCAGCAAACGAAATCATTCACCACCGTGCGCGGCATCGTCACCAACATCGCCAAGGCCGAGAAAATCACGCTGGCACCGGATGTCTCCCCGGACAAGGTGAAGGACAAGGCCTCTCTCAGCGCAACTGCAAAAGAAATCTGAAGGATTTATCATCATCCATCCCAAACCTGGCGGATCAAACATCCGTCAGGTTTGATTGGCAGAGAGGCCGAGAGGCAGAAACGGCTCCACCGTAACGGCTCGCTGCACCAAACCTGGACATCGGTGGTCACACCATCCGCAAGTACCTGCGGAGTTAAAAGCGTCGCTCCTTCATAAATCTTCACATTGGAGTCAGGGCCTCTCCGTGGCAGGCTGGTGTTTCGTGCCGTGCACCGAATCTTTGGAGAGCCCCTATGACCTGCCGTAATCGCGTCCGAATTCCCCTTCTCTCGGCTCTGCTGGTGGCAGGCATTCCCTTTCTGGGCCTGCCTGCGGTAGCACAGACCGCCGCACCGGCGAAGGTTGCTCCCAAGCACACGACGACCCCCAAAGCCACGGCGACGAAAGCAGTGCCCGCGATTGCAATGAAGACGCTACCTGCGCCGGTGAAAGTCACCTCCGTGGAAGGCATCACCGAATACCACCTGGCCAATGGCCTGAGGGTGCTGCTCTTCCCAGACCCCTCGAAACCTTCGATCACCACCAACATCACCTACTTGGTCGGCTCTCGGAATGAAAGCTACGGCGAAACGGGCATGGCCCACTTGCTTGAACATTTAGTTTTCAAGCCCTCTAAGCATTTCGGAGAAAAAAAAGGCACGCCCACACCCGTTGAAGTTCTGAACAGCCTTGGCGCCCGCTTCAACGGCAGCACTTGGTTCGACCGCACCAACTACTTTGTGACCTTCCCCGCCAGCGACGCGAACCTGACCAAGATCCTGGAACTCGAAGCCGATCGCATGGTTAATGCCCTCATCCGCAAATCGGATCTTTGGGACGAGAAGACCCAGAAAGGCGAGATGACCGTCGTACGCAATGAAATGGAAGGCGGAGAGAACAATCCTGTGGGCGTGACCACCCAGCGCATGGAATCTGTCGCGTTCGATTGGCACAACTACGGCAAGTCCACCATCGGCGCTCGCAGTGACGTGGAGCATGTGAACATCGAACACCTTCAGGCCTTCTACCACCGCTTCTACCAGCCGGACAATGCGGTGCTTCTGGTGGCCGGTAAGATTGATGAGGCCAAGGTTCTAGCGGAAATCAATGAGCGTTTTGGTCGCATTCCCAAACCCGCCCGCGTCATCGAAAAGACCTGGACCATTGAGCCCACTCAGGACGGTGAACGAAGCGTCACCGTGCGCCGTGTGGGTGGCACGCCCTTTCTGGGCCTCGGTTACCACATCCCCGCGAGCTCGAACATTGAGAACGATGCTGTCGGCTTTGTGGCGTCTATCCTCACCGCAGCGCCTTCGGGTCGTCTCTATAAAGCCCTGGTAGACAGCAAGCTGGCCTCATCGGTTTCAGATCAGAGCGTCACGACACTGGAACCGAGCTTCCTGGAATTCCACATTTCGTTGCCTAAGGATGGCAACCTCGACGCCGTCAAAGACGCCGCGCTCAAAGTGGTCGAAGGCTTCAAAGAAAAGCCCGTCACAACTGAGGAATTGGAGCGCGTGAAGGCCGAGGCCCTCAAAGGATTCCAGCTCTCCATGAACCGGACGGATGCGTTGGCCATCGCCCTCAGCGAGGCCATGGCCGCCGGTGATTGGCGTCTGTATTTCATCGGCCGGGACCGCGCCAAATCCCTAACTCTGGCCCAGGTCCAGGCCGCAGCCGAGAAATACCTGAAGGCCTCGAACCGCACCCTCGGTCAGTACATCCCCACCGAGAAACCCGATCGCGCCGAAATCCCCGCCGCCCTGGACATTGCCGCCATGGTCAAAGACTACAAGGGTCAGGCTCCCATCGTCCAAGGCGAAGCCTTCGATTCCACCCCAGCCAACATCGAGAATCACACCGTGCGTTTCACGGCGCCGAACGGCATGAAGGGCGCCCTGCTCTCCAAAAAAACAAAGGGTCAAACCGTGAGCGCAGCGCTCACGCTACGATTTGGCACCGAAGCCTCTCTAACTAACCTTGGCGCGGTTCCGAGCCTTACGGGTTCCATGCTGATGCGCGGCTCCACAAGTCACAGCCGCCAGCAATTGAAGGACGCCTTCGACCAGATGAAGGCCCAGGTCAACATCAATGGCGGCGCCGAAAGCGCCCGCGTGAACATCACCGCCGACCGCGAGCACCTGCCCGCAGTGCTGAAACTCGTGGCCGAAGTTCTACGCCAACCCGCATTCCCCGCCGAAGAATTGGCCACCTTGCGCGATGGTGAAATCACGGGCCTCGATCAGTCCAAGAGTGAGCCCCAGACGCTCGCGGTGATCGAACTTCAATCCTATATCAGCCCTTTCGCCAAGGATCATCCCCGCGCCGCCCATACCCCTGACGAGAGCATCGCCGACCTAAAGAAAGCCACTCCCGCAGACCTGAAGGCTTTCCATGATGGTTTCTACGGCGCCGACAACGCGACGCTGGCAGTGGTCGGAGATTTCGACGCCAAAGAAATCCAGGCACTCACCAGCCAGCTCTTCGGCGAGTGGAAGTCAGGACAAGCTTTTGCCCGCATCCACGCCCAACGCAAGGATGTCCAAGCCCTCAACAAATCCATCGAAACACCCGACAAGGCCCAAGCCTTTTTCATCGCCGCAGAAACGATGCCCATGAAGGACAGCGATCCCGATTACGCCGCCTTCCTCATCGCCAATCAAATGCTCGGCGGCGGGGCACTGAAGAGCCGACTCGCGGACCGCATCCGCCAGAAAGAGGGATTGAGTTACGGCGTAGGTTCTCAATTCCAGGCGGATCCCTTGGACCCCGTCGCCAATTGGTTCGCCTTCGCGATCTACGCGCCGGAAAACGTCGTGAAACTGGAAGCCGCATTCCAGGACGAGCTTAAAAAAGCCCTCACTGATGGCTACACTTCCGAAGAGTTGGCCTTCGCCAAGAACGCATGGCAGCAGGGGCGCTCCGTGGGTCGCACCCAAGATGGCGCCGTTGCAGGCCAGCTCTCCACCAACATGTTCCTAGGGCGCACCATGGCCTTCGACGAATCCCTTGAGAAGCAGGTGCAGGCCCTCACCCTGGATCAGGTCAACGCGGCCTTTCGCAAACATTTCAGCCAGGACAAAGTGAGTATCGTAAAGGCGGGCGATTTCGCCAAGGCCACCAAGAAGTAAGCCCCACGCCATTTTACAGGGCCTCGACGCCCAGCGGTTAGGGGCCGTGCCAAAGTAACCAGTGCAGTTCAGGTTATTTTGCTACGGCCCCTTATGCCGGAACGCTGTCTCAAGATTCAAGTTACTTTGACGCAACAGCTTGCCTGGGGCGTCGTTTTTTTGCTTGGGGATTATCCCTTTGGGTGGTTTGCTGGATGGTTCGCTTAGCGTTTGAGGACGCCGGGCACAGGAGGCGGCATGGCGCGTTTGAATAAGACTTGGAAGGCTGCAGTTGACGACGCGGCCATCGCAGCGGAGCTGCATCAGGTGCTGGAAATCAGTCACCGACAGGCCAAAGGTTTACTCGATGCATCTTGCGTTTCGGTGAACGGCGATCCCATCACCAAATACGGAAAGCGCATCAAACTCGGCGACACCATCACCGTGACTTACGACGACACCACGATTTACAAAGAACTTCCCAAACCCAAGCGCAGTGCGGGGGGCGAATTCACAGTGCTGTTGGAAGACCGACATCTTCTCTTCGTCAATAAAGCTGCGGGCCTGCTCACAGTGCCCGCTGAAAAAGGCGGCGAAGCTAATCTGGCCGATGCCATCACGGACCACTATCGCCGTCGCGGTTTTAAACGATTCAACCTGTTCATCGTCCACCGCCTGGACCGATTCACCTCGGGTGTGCTGGTGTTCGGAAAGACCCCCGAAGCCCTGCATGGCCTCAAGGCGATGTTTGAAGACCACAAGCTGAACCGGGTCTACAAGGCCATCCTGGTGGGCGAGCTGCCGGAAAACAGCGGCACCATGACGGGCCATCTTGTCGAACATTCCAAATCGCTCCGCATGTCTGTGGACAAGCGGGATACCAAGGGCGCCAAGCAGGCCATCACGCATTATCGAGTCATGGAGCGCCTGCCGGGCCACACGGTCGTAGAAGTCAAACTCGAAACCGGCCGCCGCAATCAGATTCGCGTGCAGTTCGCTGACAAGGGATTTCCGTTGCTGGGTGACCATGTCTATGGCAGCGAAAGCGAGCTCATTGATCGCCAGGCTTTGCACGCCGAGCTGCTCGGTTTCCGCCATCCAGTGGATGAACAAAACGTCACCGTGACCGCGCCGTTGCCCGCAGACATGGAGGCCGCACTGAAAGCCCTCCGCACCGCATCCCGCGTACAGCGCGCCGAAGCCGGCGTGCAAGGCGAAGAAGGCATCTTCAAACCCAAGATCACCAAGGGCCGCAAGCTGGATCGTATTGATCGTGCGAAATTGCACACCAAAGAAGAAAAGGCCCCACGGCCCCGACCTTATGAAGATCGTCCTCGCTTCGAGCGTCCGAGCGAAGCGCGTCCTCGCGAGGAACGTGAAGATCGCAAGGAACGTCCATCACCTCCAACCAGCCCGCGCCCCACCCCAGCGCAGCGAGCACCCAGGCCAGAACGTGAGTCCCGCCCTTCAACCTTCGGTGGACCCAGCCGCACTGCAAAAATCGAACACCCAAACCCCGACGAAGGTCCTGTTCGCAGCAGGTACTCCGGCCCTCGCAGAGCCGAAGGCACCGGGCCAAGCGCCAAAGAAAATCGCCCCTCGAGCGGAACGGATACACCCACCGGCAAATCGTCAGACCGGCCCACCACCCGGCCATCGAAACGGGACGAGGCCCCCGCCCGCAGCCGCTACGCCGGACCTCGCGATGATCGCCCAGCAGAACCGCGCAAACCAAGGACGGACGGCCCTTCAGGTGATGATCGCACTCGTCCCAAGCGTGGTGAGGATCGTCCCGCAGGGGATGAACGATCTCGTCCAACGCGAGGCGGGACGGGAGACTCCAAGGGCAAGCCCGCCAAGCGCCCAGGCCCCGGAACCAAGGTTCAATTCAGGAAAGCGCCCTCGGGGAAATCCCCCTTCCACAAAGTCTCTACGAAGAAAAAAACACGCGGATAGCCGTCAACTTCCCACTCATTTTTCGGAGTCTCGATGCCCTTCAACCACCCGCCCCTAGCCGGTCGCGTGGCCTTCGTCACAGGTTCATCCCGTGGCATCGGCCGAGCCATCGCGCTTGAACTCGCAGCGTGGGGCGCGGATGTTGCCGTTCATGCGCTAAAAAACGAAGACCTCGCAGAACAAGTCGCCGCCGAGATCCGCAGCATGGGCCGTAAGGCAGTCGCGGTCATGGCCGACGTGAAAAACAAAGTCGCCATGAGCCAGTGCGCCGACAAGGTAAAGCAGGAACTGGGCACCGTGGACATTCTCGTGAACAACGCCGGAACCCGCCAAGACGCGCCTTTCATCCTCATGGCCGACGAAAAATGGGAAGAAGTGATGAACGTGAATCTCAAGGGTACGGTGCTGGCTACCAAGGCTTTTGTGCGCGGCATGATGTCGAACAAGTGGGGCCGCATCGTCAACATCGTGAGTCCCACCGGGGTTGTCGGCATGGCGGGCCAAACCAATTACGCAGCCAGCAAAGGCGCCATCATCGCGCTGTCAAAAAGCCTGGCACGAGAGGTCGCCCCTTTCGGTGTCCTTGTGAATTGCGTCAATCCCGGCATCATCCACACGGAACTCACCTCGGATCTAAAGCCTGAACAGATCCGGGATCTTCTTGCACCCACCGTCCTGAAGCGGGTCGGCGAGCCGGAAGAAGTCGCCCACGTAGTGGCTTTCCTTTGCAGTGACTGGGCCAGCTACATGAGCGGTCAGGTCATCAATGTGGACGGCGGGCTGTGCCCCTGATACGGATTCGTGTCCCAAAAAACAATAGAAGCCACAGATGGACACAGATAAAAGCGGATTCACCCAGGTGAAACCACCTTGCTCTGTCGCTCCCACTGGACCGAGGACACGCTTCGTGTGCCAGCTTCGCGGATGAGCAACCAGGCGCCTCGCGAAGCGGTCCCGAGCCGAAATCTTGAAATTTCATTTGGGTGATTTTTTTTCATCTGCGTTCATCTGCGGCTAATTTTTATTTTTTAACCGCGACTGCGACTCGCAAGTCTCTAGCGTATTCATTAGCAGCCCGGCGATGGTGAGCGGTCCGACGCCACCGGGGACGGGAGTCACGGCGCACGCCACTTGCATGGCCTCGCCGAAGCGCACATCGCCACCCAGCACAAAGCCTTTTTCGCGCAGCTTCGCGAGCTTCTCGGGTTCTGCGGCAAAAATGCGTTCGCCAAGCGCCAGATCCGTCACCCGGTTAATCCCCACATCCACCACCACCGCGCCGGGCTTGATCCAACGGCCTTCCACTAGACCCGGTCTCCCCACAGCCGCCACCAAAATATCGGCTTCGCGGCACACGGAAGGCAGGTCGACCGTGCGACTGTGCGCGATGGTCACGGTGGCATTTTCTTCGAGCAACATGAGCGCCATCGGCTTCCCCACGATCTCGCTGCGACCCAACACCACGGCGCGTTTGCCCGCCATTTGGATGCCATGGGATTTCAGCATCCTTATGCAGGCGGAGGGCGTGCAAGGCCGCAACCCCGGCAGTCCTTCAAAGAGTCGGCCCTGATTCAGCGGATGAAATCCGTCGACGTCTTTTTCGGGGCGGATTCGATGGAGCGCGACTCTCGGATCCAGATGGTTGGGTAAGGGCAACTGGAGAAGAATGCCATCCACCTCGGGGTCGGCATTCAGGCTCTCGATGAGCAGGTTCAATTCGTCTTGGGTCACGTCCGCGGCGGGCCGATGCTCGATGGAGATGATGCCGGTTTTAACGCAGGCGGCGATCTTACCTTTCACATAGACCTGACTGGCAGGGTCATCGCCCACCAGCACCACCGCCAGGCAAGGCGCCCGAAGACCTTTGTGTTTCCGGGCCTCCACCGCCGCCCCAACTTCGTCCAACATCCGATTCGCGTAGGCCTTGCCATCCAGGATCTGCGCCATGCAAGGCCTCCTGATTCCATTGAAGCATTCGCGGATGGCGTCTCATACGGATTCGCGTTCAAAAAGATAAAACTCACCGCGAAGCTGGCATATGACGGGTCTCTTCGTGCCCTTCGTGGCTTCGTGGTTCTACTCTTTTCAATGCAACCTGGTATCAAAGTTTCCTTATTTATCTTGAGAATTCACATCGTGGCCGCTAGGCTTGAAGGTTGAGTACGGCTAGGCCATCCATCCCAAGCATCATTTTAGGATCGGAAGGGCCCTGACGGGTGGGTTCGACCCACCCTTATTCTTTTTCCCGGCAAAGGCAATCTTGGACCTTCAGAAACTTCAGGCCCCCATCGAAAAGCAGCTCACGCTGCTGGGTTTTGAATTGATTCAACTGGAGAGCGCGAAAGAAGGCCGGGACTCGATCCTGCGTCTCTATATTGACCACCTCGATGCCGCCAGCTCTCACAGCAAAGTGACGTTGGATGATTGCGTCGCCGCCAACGATGGCCTGGTCACTTGGATGGATGTGGAATTCCCATCCTTACGTGAAGATGTGAGCCTTGAAATTTCCAGCCCAGGCATGGAGCGTCCCCTCACCAAGCAGGCACACTATCAGCGCTTCGCGGGCCGTCTCTGCCGTATCCAAACCAAGCTTCCTATCAGTGGGCAGAAGCGATTCAAGGGCTGGATCGGTGAAGCCCTGAAAGATTCCATCACCATCGAAGAGGACGGCATTCTCAAGACGATACCCCTCGATGACATCCAGAAGTCTCGCCTCGCTCCCTTCGACGAAGCGAAGACTCCGCAGCCCAAGCACGTCGTGGCGCTGCGGTCCAATATCCCTGACGTACTTGAAGATGCGGGTGTAGAGACAAGCACCGGCACGGAGGAATAGGCCATGGCCACCGTAGCAACAACTTTTTTTGATAGCGTGAAAATGATCGCGGCCGAGAAGGGCATTCCTGAAGAGGAAGTCTTTCAAGCTGTCGAAGAATCGCTCGTCAAGGCGGCGGAAAAATATTTCCAGTCGCAAAATTTCTACGGCAACTTTCAGGCGCAGATGGACCGCGAAACCGGAGAATTCCACGTCTACGCGCTGAAGCAAGTCGTACAGGAAGTCGAAGAAGAAGATCTGGAAATCAGCCTTGCGGAAGCGCAAGGGCTGAACCCGGACGCCGCCGAAGGTGACACCCTTTGGCTGCCCCAGGACACCACCCAGTTGGGCCGCATCGCCGCCCAAGCCGCCAAGCAAGTGTTGGTGCAGAAGGTTCGCGAAGCCGAGCGTGAGCGCATCTTTAATGATTTCGTGAACCGCATCGGCGAAGTGGTGGTGGCCGAAGTAAAGCGCTTCGAAAAGAGCGCCATCATTCTGGAAATTGATCGCGTGGAAGCCATGTTGCGTCGCAGCGAGGCGCTGCGGGGCGACCGGTTTGACAAGGGCCAGCGCATCAAAGTCGTCATCGCGAACGTGGACCGCGCCAGCAAGGATGCTCAGGTCCAGGTCAGCCGCACCGATCCGCGGCTGCTTATTAAACTGTTTGAAAGTGAAGTCCCGGAAATTCATGACGGCACTGTGGTAATCCGGTCCTGTGTGCGCGAGGCAGGCGATCGCGCGAAGGTCGCCGTGCAGAGTCTCGATACGGATGTGGATCCGGTCGGCGCCTGCGTTGGGCTCAAAGGTTCCCGCGTTCAGGCCATCATCCGCGAACTGAAGAACGAGAAAATTGATATCGTGCGTTTCGATGAAGATCCCCTCATGTTCATCGCGAACGCCTTGAACCCCGCCAAGGCCATCCGAGTCGGCATCATTGATCTCGAAGGCCGCCGTGTGGAAGTCATCGTGGACGACGAGCAACTCAGCATCGCCATCGGTCGTCGCGGGCAGAACGTGCGCCTCGCCGCCAAGCTCACGGGCTGGAACATTGATGTCCGTAGCGAAAGTGAGAAACGCAAAGAAACCGAAGTGGCCATGGGCGCCGCCATGGATCAGGTGTTACCCGATGCTCCCGCCGAGTCGGCCGAGCCCGAGGCCCAGCCCGAATCGCATCTGCTGGAAGAGCTGGCCGGAATCGAAGGACTGGACACAGCCTTGGCTGAAAAACTTGGCGCCGCCGGTTTCCAGGATGCCAAGTCGCTTTACTCCGTCACCGCTGAGCAACTGCTCACCGTGGACGGCATGACCCAGGACATCGCTTTCCGCATTCTCGACGCGGTTCACGAGCGTTTCGGCGGTTAACCTCAGCCGATTTCCTCGACCGTCTGGATCATTTCGTTTCACCCTATCCACCTTTTTCAGGACACCCACCGAATGCTTCGCATCAACCAACTCGCCAAGGAACTCGGCGTGACCAACCATGACGTCCTGGATGCCGCCGAAAAGCGCCTGGGGCTCGCGGGCAAAAGCCATAGCTCGAACCTCACCGAGGACCAGGCCCAGCAACTTCGCCGGGTCATCGAAGCCAAGGCCAAAGGCCCGTCGGAAGAATCCACTCCTCTCGCCATGCATCGGCCTAACGCCGGTGTCAAGATCGTCAAAGCCGCGCCCGCAACCGCTGCTCCGGTCTCTGCGCCGCCCCCACCACCGGTCCTCATCAAGAAGGCCGAGCCCAAGGTGGAAGCCAGGATCGAGCCCGCAACCGAGCCTCAGAAGGCGCCGTCCATAGAGGTCCCCAAGGCCCCAGCCATGCGCCCTTCGGTGGACACTACGCCGAATTCTGCCGTGGCTTCGACAGCCCCAGTCACAACGCCTGTCAAAATCGCGCCCCCACCAAATGTTGTAACGCCAGTGCCCTCGCCTACCGAAACGCCTTCTTCATCCCCTGAAATGTCCGAATCGGCGACCAAGGCCGAAGGCCCTGGGTTCTCGCGGCTGCGCGTGTCCTCCACGCCCGCTCCGGCCCCCAAGGCTCAGGAGCCCGCCCGCTACATTCAATTGCCTCAAGCACCGCCGAAGGCTTCGGGGCCGCGCCCTGAGCCTGGTGCTCGGCCCGTGCTACACCGTCCCAACCAGCCCTCGGTGCAGCGTTCGGGAATGCCACAGCAGGAACGCGTGGTCCTACCCATGGCATCCAACACCAGCAAGGGCGAAGTCCGCCACGACATGCCCCAGGCACCCGCTCGCCGAGCTTTCTTGCCGCCTTCTATTTCGGAAATGCGCCCCGATCAGGGTTTCTCAAAAATCACGCTTTCTGATACTCCCATCGTCGCACCCCGCCCCCAATCTCCAGCCCGGTACATCACGTTGCCACCTACCCGTCCTGCGGGCGGCGGTCCTAGTCGTCCCAGTGGTCCCGGCGGCCCTGGCCGAGGCCCTAGCGGGCCGAGTCGTCCCGGTGGTCCTGGCAGTGGTCCCAGTCGCCCTGGGGGTTCAGGTGGTCCCAGCCGCCCCGGTGGTCCTGGCAGCGGTACCAGCCGTGGTCCCGGTGGCCCTCGCCCCGGTGGTTTCCGCCCCGGCGGCCCCGGTGGAAGCCGCGGTCCGGGTCTCCCCGCTGCGGGTCCCATTGATCCCAATAGCCAGAAGGGTCCAGGTCGCGGCGCCCATGTGGGCGGCAAAAAGAAAAAAGGCTATACCAAGGAGCAGCAGGAACTGGATCTTAAGCTTCGCCAGCCCCGCTCCCGCGCTCAGATGGTTGCCTCGGAATACATCGAGGACGAAGTCGGCATCGTGATGCTTTCCGAAGGCGTGTCCGTGAAGGAGCTCGCCGAGAAGTGCAACCGCCCTGCTAAGGACGTGGTCGCCAAGCTGCTGCATCGGGGCATCTTTGCCACCATCAATCAGCCCTTGGATACCGAACTCGCCAAGGAAATCGCGCGTGAATTCGGCTACCTCGCCGACATTGTCACCTTTGAAGAAGACGTGCAGATCAGCGCCGAAGAGGGCAACGAAGTCCAGGGCGAGAAACTACCCCGGCCCCCAGTCGTCACCATCATGGGGCACGTGGATCACGGCAAAACCTCGCTGCTGGACGCCATCCGCAGTGCCAAAGTGGCTGCGGGCGAAGCCGGTGGCATCACCCAGCACATCGGCGCTTATCATGTGGACGTAAAAGACAAGAACACTGGCCTTATGCGCCAGGTGGTGTTCCTGGATACGCCAGGTCACGAAGCTTTCACCAAGATGCGCGCACGCGGCGCCAAGGTCACAGATATCGCCATCCTCGTGGTGGCAGCGGACGACGGCGTCATGCCTCAGACCGTCGAATCCATCAACCATGCCAAGGCCGCAGATGTCCCACTGGTGGTGGCCATCAACAAAATTGATAAGCCCGGCGCCAACGCCGACAAGGTCCAGCAAGGTCTCTTGCAGCACAATGTGCAGACCGAAGCCTATGGGGGCGACGTGCCCGCCGTGGCCGTCAGCGCCAAGACCAAGATAGGTCTCGACGAATTGCTCGAAACCCTTTTGCTTGTCGCAGACATGAAAGATCTCAAGGCCGTCTACGACTGCCCAGCGGCTGGCTCTATCATCGAAGCTCGTCTCGACAAGGGGCGCGGTGCTGTGGCCACGGTACTGGTGCAGCAAGGCACGCTGAAACAGGGCGATATCTTTGTCGCCGGTGCCACCATGGGCCGCGTCCGCGCCATGTTCAGCGATCTCGGCCAGCGCATCACCGAAGCTGGACCTTCCACTGCCGTGCAGATCCTTGGTTTTGAGGAAGTCCCCTCCAGCGGCGACAACTTTCAGATCGTCGAATCTGAAGGCAAGGCGCGCACCATCGTGGGCTTCCGCCAAGAAAAGGCCAAAGCCGCAGCTCTCGCCAGAAGTCGCGTCACCCTCGAAAACATCTTCAGCACGCTCAAAGATGGCCAGGTCAAGGAACTGCCTCTCATCATCAAAGCCGATGCCTCTGGTTCGGTGGAATCGCTGGTGGGTCAGCTCGAAAAACTCAGCACCGACAAGGTCCGCGTTCGCATCATTCATTCCGCCGCCGGCACCGTGAACGAAAACGATGTGTTGTTGGCCGAAGCATCGAAAGCCATCGTCATCGCCTTCCACACCAAGGCCGAAAAGAAAGCCGAAGAACTGGCCCATGAAGAAGGCGTGGACATCCGTTTCCACGACATCATATACAAGGTCACCGAAGAAATCGAAGCGGCTATGGTGGGCCTTCTGGACGCCACCGACAAGGAAACCGTCCAAGGTCAGGCGGAAGTGCGTCAGGTCTTTAAGGTCAATAAGACCGTCATCGCGGGTTCCTTCGTCACCGAAGGCAAGGTGCAAAAGAGTTATAAGGCCCGCGTCAAGCGCGGTGAGGACATCATTTTTGAAGGCACCCTGAAGAGCCTCAAGCGCTTCAAGGACGACGTCAGCGAAGTGAAGAACGGCCTCGATTGTGGCATCGCGCTCGAAGGCTTCGACGGCCTGCGCGAAGGCGATATCTTGGAGTTCTACACCAAGGAAAAAGTCGTCGCGACAAGCCTTTCTTAGGGCTTTGGGCTGTGGGCTGTGGGCTGTGGGCTATGGGACAAGAAAGCGCCGACCCATCTATTGGGTCGGCGCTTTACTATTGGGCAAAAGGTAAGGATTCTTGGATGCGTTGGAAGCATCGGGCAGCAATTGCCAAACCAGGTATCAGCCTGGCTCCGAAAGTTGTCTATCATGATCTCAGTTCATAAGTACCCCAGATCTCGTCAAATGTATAAATAGATGGCAATCACAGACCTTCTGGCTATTCCGGACCGTCAGATATTCGGGAAACATTCTTAAAAGATTCGATTGCATTTCTTGATAATACTGTTAACTTTTAAGTTCACAGGATGGGGCGTGACCAGCCAGTACAGTTTTGAATTTCTTCATTCAGGTACCCGCCACGATTTCGCCTGGCTGGTATGCAAGGGCATGGACGACGATCCGATGGATCTCTACAAACGCCTTCCTTCTATTCAGAGCGCTTCTAAAAAACGGCTGCTCACAAAAATTCTCAAAAAAGCCGATGGGATGACTCTCCAAGGCGACCACGCAAAACCTCTGGACTACAAAGGCACCCGATTTTTGGAATTGAAAGACAACTCATCTAAGACTCGCTTCCTAGCCGTGAACACTACCTACACAAACTCTAAGGGAGAAGCCAAAGCGCTCTATCTAATCGTCAGTGGCATTGAGGGGAAAAAGGAAGATCAAATCCCAGAAGGACATTTGATCCGCGCCAAAGCTAGATGGGAAGAAGTAGAACGGCAAGTTTTGAAAGGCGAATTTAAACTTTGGGGGATAGTGTGATGGCTCGAAAAATTCCGTCTCCGTTGATCCTGGAACTCCAGAAGTATGAGGATCAGATCACTGAGACTCAAAAGAAGCTTTCAGCGGAATTTTTTAAGGATGTGTCCGATGAGATGGACCAAATGGATCTTTCTCGCTCGGACCTTGCCTTGACCCTGGATCTCAACCGCTCCCAAGTGTCTCGTCTCTTCAATACCCATGGGAATTTGACCCTTCGGACCCTTGTTGCGCTCGCTTCTGCGGTCGACCATTCGATCGAGATCAGGCTGCATCCACTGAGAGCTTCTTCAGCGGAACTCCATCCGAATGTCGTACAAGCAACCGAATGGTTACTCAATGTTCCCGAAGCCACCGATCAATACCCTACCGAAGCCGAGGATGGCTGGCCCCTTGTTGCGAATGGAAAATAGACAGGTGACGAATGGAAAAAAAACTTCCTCGTGAAATCCTCAGCGCTTCTGGTGCTGTTGCATCACGCGTAAGCTTGGATCAGGTTTTTATCAAAACTGCTTCGTTCAGCTCATCTGGAAATCGGGTGAGCGCAAGTGGAGTTGACAGAAATCATTTGACTCATCGCAATTCCGAAGGAACTTACTCCTTTAATGCCGAGGGGAACATCCTTGAAGTTGAGATTGAATTTTCGACCACCCTGGTTGGCAAAAAAGTGAAAGATCCTACATTTCACATCAAGGCCGCTTTCGTTGCTAGATACCACCTCACGACGAACCCTCCTCCAGAAGCCCTGTACGAACAATTTTTCGGAAGCTTTGCCAAATCGAATGCTCTGTTAAACGTCTGGCCCTATTGGCGGGAGTTTGCATCGTCTTGTAATGATCGAATGGGAATTCCTCACTGGAATTTACCCGTGCTTCGGCTGATCCCGAAACCATCTAGATCTAAGAAATCAGATGGGCAAATTGAACAAAAAGCGGTAAGTAAGCAATCTCAGACAGGCACGCCTTCACCGAAGAAAACCAAGAAAGAGAAAACCTGAATCTTGGACAAACCGCCAAGGCAGTCCGACGAGGTCGAGGAATACGAATTGATCGAGCCCGACCTACAAAGCAGGCGATGAGGCCTTGCCTGTGACCCCGATCACGGGCGAAAACCATGAATCTGGAATGTCATCTCCTTAGGAGGTTCCATGTCCACATCTACCGTCGCGCCGACTTTTGCGGTCACCGCCGTCGAAGCTCGGGAAGCCACGAATCCACTGGGCCTCGTGCGTCTCGATCACATCCAGATTTGCGGTTCCATCGAAAAGCTAGAGCCACTGTACCGCCGCATGGGTTTCGCGCGCGTCGCGTCCAATCAAGGTGGTTGGGGCCGCGTGGTGCATCTGCGCCAGAACAAGATGGACATCGCCATCGCCGAAAGCGATGCGAGCACGCAATTCGGAACCTATTTCCAGGCCCACGGCGAGGGCGTCAACGCATTGGCATTTGAAGTTGAAGATTGCGAAGGGGCCTTACAGGAAGCCGTGAAGCGCGGCGCAAAAATTCGCCTCGAACCGATGGTTCAGCCTTTTGCGAACGGTCATGTGAAAGTGGCAGCCATTCAGGGTTTCGGCGATGTGTGGAATTATCTCGTCGAGCGCAAAGGCACGCAGGATTGCTGGATCATGCAGACCACGCAGGACGAACTTCCTGCTCTTTCAAACCCTGGATTGCTGCGCGTGGATCACCTGACGAACAATGTCGCCGTGGGCGAAATGGACCGTTGGGTGGAGTTTTACGAAAACATCTACGGCTTCGTGGTGACGCGGGAATTCAAGATCCGAGGATCTCTGGGCACCGGCCTGAATTCGAAAGTCGTTCAGAGTTCCAACAACCGCATCATCATCCCCATCAACGAGCCCACGGACTTAAAAAGCCAGATCCAGGAATACGTGAACCGCCATCGTGGTCCCGGCGTGCAGCACATCGCCATGGGCAGCGCGGACATCATGGAAACCCTGCCAAATTTGCAGGCCCAAGGCTTCAACTTTCTCAAGACTCCGGACACCTACTATGAACTATTGCCGGGCCGCATTTCCAAAGGCGGCTATTCCGTTACCGAAAGTCTGGAGCGCGCGAAACAGCTTGGCATTCAGATTGACGGCGACACGACTGGCTACCTGCTGCAAATTTTCACCGAAGATCAGATCGGCCCACTCTTCTTCGAAGTCATCCAGCGGCGCGGCAATCGCGGCTTTGGCGAAGGTAATTTCCAGGCGCTCTTCGATAGCATCGAGCTCGATCAGAAGCGGCGCGGCGTGCTTTAGGCGTATGGCGTCACGAATCCTTCGGATGCGGCCGCCTTTGAGAGATTGCGGTCGAAAACGAGGAAGATGGCCTTCTCCCGCCGGCGTCGTGCCGCTAGCGCCGAGGCCAAGTGCAGCGCGTCGAAACCCCGGAGGCGATAGGTACGGCTCAGGATGCCTGCCACATTGAGGACATTCTGATCCAGGAATAGCACGTGATAGTAGGGCCAGGTTTTCAGAAAGTCAGAATTCAGGCGATTCAAATCCGCTTCGTCCACCACGTTCCGGGCGAATGCGGCTAGCACTTCGGCGTAGCTCACACAGGAGGTCGTGACGCGGGCTCCCCTCGCAGATTCTTCAAGGAGAAGGTTCCTGAGTTCACGGGTGTGGGTTTCATGAATATGCAGCTTCACTATGGCCGACGCATCCAAATAAAGGATCATCGCCGGTCATCCAGGAGCCTTCCAGACACGGGCTTGGTGGGCCGTGATTTCAGCATGATCGGTTCAGGAAGTTCAAAATCAGCTCCCACAAGCGCGGCCTGTTGGAGAATCAACCGTAACTCTTCAGCCATGGATCTACCATTCCGGGCCGCCATGCGCTTGATGGAGGCCACTGTGGATTCGGGAACTTCACGGACGAGCACCTGAGACATAAAAGGCTCCAGACATCCAATGATATCGTTTGATATCACTTGACGCAAGATGATACGTTTTCAAGGCTGCTAGCCTTGGATGGATCTTCTGGAGACTCCATGCAGTTGCAGCCCGCCCTTGATGTCCTGAAATCCCGCGCGCCTTTCATTCCCGATCTCGCCGTCGTACTGGGTTCAGGGCTAGGGGACATTGCGGAAAGCGCCGAAGCCAAACGCGGCGTTTCCATTTCATTCACCGAGCTGCCGGGCTTCCCGTCGCAGAGCGTGGTGGGCCACAGTGGCAAGCTGGTGTTCTGTGAATTGGAAGGCAAAAAAGTTGTGCTGCAGGCGGGACGATTCCATTTCTATGAAGGTCACCCGCTCGATGTGGTAACAGCGCCCATGCGGCTTTACGGGCGCTTGGGCCTGAAGGCCGTGCTCCACACCAACGCCGCGGGCGCTATCAACCCCGATTACAAAGTGGGCGAACTGATGGTGATTTCGGATCACATCAACTTCACCGGAACGAACCCCTGCATCGGCCCCAACGTCCCACCGGGCCCACGCTTTCACGACATGACCGTAGCCTATGACAAGGCCCTGCGCACGCAACTCCACGCCGCTGCAAATACGCTTGGGCAGACACTCCAGGAAGGCACCTACATCGGCGTCACGGGCCCCTGCTATGAAAGCCCCGCCGAGATCCGCGCCTTCCGCACCCTGGGTGCCGACGCGGTGGGCATGAGCACCGTGCCAGAAGTCATCACCGCGCGGCACGAAGGCCTGCGCGTGGCGGGCATCAGCTGCCTCTGCAACATGGGCGCGGGCATCCTCCCTGTGGCACTCACCCATGAAGACGTGCTGGCCGCGGGCGCGGCGGCGGCGGCGGCCTTCGAGACCTTGGTTAGAAAATTCGTGAAGGATCTGGTGCTTTAGGGCATCAGTCATGACGCGCTACATCGCCTTCCTCCGCGCCATCAACGTCGGCGGCCACACCCTGAAGATGGAGGCGCTGCGCGCCCTCTTCGAGGATCTGGCGCTCTCAAAAGTGGAGACCTTTATCGCCAGCGGCAACGTGATTTTTGAGACGAGGACGAAGACAGTGCGCGATGTCGCCGTCCTCGAACAAAAAATCGAGGTTCAGCTCCATAAGAACCTGGGCTATGAAGTGGCCACCTTTCTCCGCACCGACGCCGAACTTCAGGCCATCGCGGCCCATGAAGCTTTTTCCGAGGAAGCCCTGAGAACCGCCCTGGCGCTGAATGTCGCCTTCCTGAAACAGCCCTTGGACTCAAGCGCCCGGCAACTCACACTCGCACTGAAAACCGACGCGGATGATTTTCACATTCACGATCGGGAAATCTACTGGCTTTGCCGGATGAAGCAAAGCGATTCCAGATTCACCAACGCCGTGCTCGAAAAAACCCTGAAGCGCCAGGCAACAATGCGCGGTATCAGCACGATTCGTAAATTAGCCGCGAAATATCCAGCGGATGCGCGCTGACGTGGCCGTGACCTGGCTGCCCTACTTCGTCTGGCCTCTCTGCGTTCTGCTGCTCGTGGTGGGATTTCTGGGGGCGTTCCTGCCCATCATTCCGGGCCTGCCGATCATGGCCCTCGCCGTTGTCATCCACAAACTCCTGCTGCCGGACGTCCTCAGTTGGTGGACCGTGGCGATCTTCATCGTCACCGCGATCCTCGCCTACGCCCTCGACATGGCCGCCACCGCGTTCACCGCGAAACTCGCTGGTGCGAGCAAGGCAGGCGTCTATGGGGCGCTCATCGGGGAAATCATCGGCATCTTCTTCACGTTGCCCGGACTCATTTTCGGTCCCTTCATCGGCGCCATCGTGGGTGAGTGGCTGATCTCCAGGCGAGCCTTCAAGGAAGCCCTGAAATCCGGTGCGGGCGCGGCTTTGGGGCTCTTGGTGGGAGGACTTGGAAAGGGAATGCTAGGGTTCTTTTTGATTGTCCTGTTCCTTGCGGATGTCTTTTGGTTTTGAGGAATCGGACTCGACCTATAAAGTGGTGATGTGCTTCCAATCTCAATTCCGAAAGGCATTTAGTTCCGGGAGACCCCATGTCCTTCGCACGCCGCGCCACGATTCTTCTTCTGGCTTTTGGGTCCCTGCATTCCCAGGAACCCCATCGTTTCAAAGGCCTCGGCGACTTCCACTGGAAAGTGAAGACGACCTCTGCGGAGGCCCAGGCCTACTACGACCAAGGCATGGCCTTTCTCTACGCCTTCAACCACGAGGAGGCCATCCGCGCTTTTACTGAAGCGACCCGTCTCGATCCTGAATGCGCGATGGCGTGGTGGGGACTGGCCACCGCGCAGGGCCCGCACATCAATCGGCCCGGGATGGATGAAGCCCGCGCCAAGGCAGGATATGAAGCCGCGCGAAAAGCCAAGTCACTGGCTGTGAACGCAAGCAAGAAGGACCGTGCCTTGATCGAGGCCGCCTGCGTTCGATTTGCGGCGCCGAACGCCGACGATTGGGCCGCTCGGGATCGTGCTTATTCCGAAGTCCTGCGCAAGGCCTGGCAGGAACAAACTGGCGATGCGAACGTCGGCGTCCTGTTCGTGGAATCGCTCATGCTTCTCCATCCATGGGGTGCCTGGGACGGACATGGGCATCCCCAGACCGAAACACTGGAAGCCGCGGCGGTGCTGGACCGCGTCCTGGCCCGCGTGCCGAATCACCCCCAAGCCCTCCACCTCTCCATTCATCTTTGGGAGGAATCACCGACGCCCGCACGCGCGCTCCCTCAAGCGAACCGGCTCCGCCACCTTCAACCCGGTCTCGGGCACATGACGCATATGCCGTCTCATATTGACGTGTTGGTCGGGCATTGGCAGCAGGCCGTGGCGGCTAACGAAGCAGCCCTTCGCGCAGACCAGGCCTATCTCGAAGTGCGCGAGCCGACGGGTCGCCAGCCCAACTACATGGGCCACAGTCGCCACATGCTGGGCTTCGCTTCGATGATGTCCGGGCAATCCGCCAAAGCGATTTCGGCCATGGATTCCATTCAGGGCATCATGCCGCCCGATCTCCCGAAATCCATGGTGGCGCGCTGGGATTGGTATGCCTCCATGCCCTTTGAAGCGAGAAAGCGCTTTGGGAGGTGGGACGAACTGCTCGCGCTCCCCGACGTGGCAGATGGCCTTCCCATCGCGCGAGCCATGCGTCATGCGGACCGCGGCGTGGCCCTCGCCGCGCTGGGACGGTTAAGCGAAGCCCGTGCGGAAGAAATTAAATTCAAGGCGAGTCTGCCTGCCATTCCCGATGACTCGTTGATCATGGGAAATCACGCGAAGGACGTGCTGGCCATCGCGGGCTATCTACTGGATGGCGAGCTGCTGTTGGCGGAGGCGAAGACCCTAGAAGGGCTTTCCCGATTGCGCTCAGGGGTCGAAACCGAAGATGCGCTTAAATACGCCGAACCGCCCACCTGGATCCAACCCGTGCGCCAGGCCCTGGGGGCCGCGCTCCTGCGCGCAGGTCATCCCGGCGAAGCCCTGGCTACCTTCGATGCGGATCTGGCCCGCTGGCCCCATAACATCTGGTCCCTGCATGGACGATGGCGAGCCTTGTCGTCCCTGGGGCAAAAGCACGATGCGGCGATGGCAAAAAAAGCTTTCGATGCCGCTTCAAAATTCGCCGACATCCCCATCACTTCTTCGTGTCTCTGTCAGCCGATGGGCGGTCTTTGAGTACGGCCAGCCAGCACCTGCTCTCAACATGAAGCCCTCGCCTCATTGCTTTTTCATCCGGCGTTCGGCTATCAATAGGTCCACTACGCGGCCATAACTTCGTGCGCCGTCTGCCTGGCCTTGAGCCTTTAGGTAGCCATCATAGACGCGCCCCTGCACGGCGCTGAAGGGGCCTCGGTGTCGCTCGGCCCAAGCACTTTCTGCGGCTTCGTCGGCAAGAACGCCTGGTTCCAAGGTGGCGCGAATAGCTTTCCAAGCAACGGGATTCGATGCCCTCAATTGAGCCATGGATTCTTGCAGGGCCGCACGGGCGCCCGAGTATCGAAACAGCGGGTCCGGGTGCAAGCGGCAGGCAAGGTAGCCGACGAAATTCGCTTCGTCTTCACGGGCAATGCCCTGCTGGTGAGCCATCTCGTGGCAGACGCTGAAAGCCAGCGCGGGCGCGGGCAAATCTCGATTCAGAATGGCTTCCCCGGTCCACGGAATGTACATTCCATAGGTCAGCGAACGAGACATTATCGCGCTGAAGAGGGCTAATTTGGGACGGCTTGTGGTGGGCAGCAAGACCGGAATGACCGGCGCCAATGCCCCATTGAGCCTCTGGTAGCCCTCGTTTCGCAGATTCAGCACCGTCTCGCGATCCACCCGCGACACACCCTGTTCATCGGAGGGAAGATTCCGGCGTAGTAGATTGGTCTCCGTCGCGAGATCTTCGCAGAGAGCTTGCAATTCAATAATGGTGGGCTTCTCCGTGGGCCAGGCAAGGGTGCGGGCGATGGGCGGACGCAAATAATTAAAACCCCACAACATCAAGAAACAGACATAGAGATTCCCCGCCCCTCCCAGAAATTCGCCCACCCGCCTTCCTAGCAGGTGGCCGAAATTCGGTGCGCCATTGATCCCTGCCCACAGCAGGTTTACCAGTGAGAAAAACATCCCCGCGAGGATCAACGCCAGCAGCATCTCGCCCAGGGACCAGGGCAAAAGACGCCCCGGCCAGGTCGCGAACCTCACGAGGAACGGAAACACCCGCTCCGAATAGGTGTACTCCACCCTCTCAGGATGCCGTCCCGCGAGCCAGAAGAGGCCATAGCCCAAAGGCAGCCACAGCGCACCTGTCCACGGGTTGAGTGGATTGAACGGATTGAACGGCCTCCGTTTGCTTATTCCGCTTTCAGTCTTCATCGGGTCCACTGGCCCGCAATCGGTCCAACACACCGCGATCTTCTAGGGTGGATGTATCGCCGCTCGGCGATTCACCACGGGCGAAATCACGCAATAGGCGACGCATGATTTTTCCGCTGCGAGTTTTCGGAAGGCTTTCGGCGAATCGAATTTCCTCGGGCCGGGCGAGCGCACCAATTTCTTTCACAACGTGTTGCTTCAGCGTTTCCCCATCCAACTTGCATCCCGATTTCAACGTCACGAAAGCCACGATGGCCTCGCCCTTGATCTCATCCGGACGCCCTACCACCGCGGCTTCCGCCACGTAGGGGTGCGACGCGAGTGCGCCTTCAACTTCCGCAGTACCCAAGCGATGGCCACTGACATTCAACACGTCATCCACGCGACCCATGATCCAGAAATTTCCATGCTCATCGCGGCGCGCCCCATCGCCTGCGAAATAGGACCCGGGCATTTCTTCGAGGTAGGTTTTTCGGAACCGTTCCGCGTCACCCCAAATGCCCCTCAGTTGGGCGGGCCAGCTCTTTCGGATGACCAGAAATCCCGCCTCCGAGGGCTGACCTTCTTTCGTCACGATGTCTGCTTGAATACCCGGCAGAGGCCGTGTGGCGCTGCCCGGCGCGAGGGTCTGGACGCCAGGCAATGGCGCGATCATCGCGGCGCCGGTTTCGGTTTGCCACCACGTATCCACGATGGGACAACGCTCCTTACCGACCATGCGGTGATACCAAAGCCAGGCTTCAGGATTGATGGGTTCACCCACGGTGCCCAACAATCGTAGGGATGAAAGATTATGCTTCAGCACGTTGCCATCACCGAGGCGGATGAACGTGCGGATGGCCGTGGGGGCGGTGTAGAGCGTGGTGATGCGGTGTTTGGCGATAAGCGACCACACCCGATCAGGGCCAGGGTGGATGACGTTGCCCTCATAGAGAAAGACCGTCGCCCCCAATTGCAGAGGACCGTAGATCACGTAGGTGTGCCCCGTGATCCAACCCACGTCCGCAGTACACCAATAGAGATCCGTCGGCTTGATATCCAGGGTCCAATGCGAGGTGAGTTTCGCCCACAACAGATAACCCGCCGTGCCATGCATGATGCCCTTGGGTTTGCCAGTCGAGCCTGATGTATAGAGCAGGAAGAGGAGATCCTCCGCACCACACGCCACCGCGTCCACTTGCTCCTGACCATTGGCTTTCAGCAGTTCCTCCAGCCAGAGATCCCGGCCAGGCTCCATGGGCACATCCTGGCCGGTGCGCTTCACCACTACCTGATGGCGGATGGTAGGGCAACTCCGAACGGCAACATCGGCCATCAGTTTCAACGGTAGGATCTCGCCTTTGCGCCAGCCACCGTCTGCGGTGATCAGAATCTCGGCGCTGGCATCCTGGATGCGGCCCGCCAAGGCTTCAGATGAGAAACCTCCGAAGACCACGTTGTGCGGCGCGCCAAGCCGCGCACAGGCCAGCACGGCAATGACCAACTCTGGGATCAGGGGCATATAAATGGCGACTCGGTCGCCCTTCTTTACGCCGAGGCTGCGCAGCACGTTGGCCGTGCGAGCCACCTCGCTATGCAGCTGCGCGTAGGTCAGTGTGCGGACATCGCCGGGTTCGCCCTCGAACACGAGTGCGGCTTTGTGCTGCGTGGCACTGCCGATCCAGCGATCCAGACAATTGACGGAGGCATTCAACTCACCATCGCCAAACCATTTTGGGGCAGCGAAATCGCCTTCAAAAGGCTTGGTGAAAGGTTTCGACCAGAGGAGTTCTTCCTTTGCTAGGCGCGCCCAGGTGCCGTCGTAATCCGCATCAAAGGCTGCTCTCAGGAGGGTGTCTTCTTGGGGTCCGAGATTCGCCGTCGCTTGGAATTCTGCGGGAGGAGGAAAGAAGAGGGGTTCGGCGGAGAAACTTTCCATTTCGCTCACGAGACTCTCCGATGGATTGACCTATCCTACCCAAGGCAATGTTCAAACATGATCGGATACAAAAAAGCGCCCCTCGCGGGGCGCTTTTTGAGTTGTTCCTGATCACCTGATGGCCTGATGGCTTATTCGCCTTCTTCGACGATTTCGGGCAGGGTGTAATCCACCAATTCGATGAGGGCCATTTCGGCGCCATCACCGCGGCGGGTATCCATTTTCAGGATGCGAGTGTAGCCGCCGGGACGGGTCTCGAAGCGGACGCGGAACTCGGTGCTGAAGAGCTTCTGCACGGCTACCTTGTTGCCAAGCCGGGACATCGCCAAACGACGATTGGCCACGGTGTCAGACTTGCCGAGGGTAATAAAGGGCTCCGCGAATTTACGGAGCTCCTTTGCCTTAACGATGGAGGTCTCGATGCGCTCATGGGTGATGAGCGCGATGGCGAGGTTCTTCATCAGGGCCTTGCGCTGGTTGCTGGAACGGCCCAGGCGCTTGCCGGCGACATTGTGACGCATGTGGGCTCCTTAGACTTCTTGCTCAAGACGCATGCCCAAGGACAGACCAATACGGGTCAGTTCGTCCTTGATTTCTTGCAGCGACTTTTTGCCGAAGTTCTTGGTCTTCATCAACTCGGCCTCGGTGCGTTGCACCAATTCGCCGATGGTGGTGATATTCGCGTTGCGCAAGCAGTTGTTGGCACGCACGGAGAGTTCGAGTTCTTCCACGGATTTGCCGAGCCAGGCGTTGACCTGTTCGCCAGACATGACCGGAGCGGACATATCAATATCGGTGAAATCTTCGTCCTGACGGGCGAACACGAGGAAATGCTCGCGGAGGATCAGAGATGCGTCGGACACAGCGTCCTTGGGGGACACGGTGCCGTTCGTCCACACCTGCAGCGTGAGCTTCTCATAGTCGGTGCTCTGACCCACGCGGGCGGGCTCGACAATGTAGTTCACACGGGTGACGGGGCTGTGATTTGAATCCATGGGGATGAATCCAAGGCCCAACGTCTCATCATGGTTGCGATCCGCAGTGATGAAACCGCGATTCATGGACACGACCAGTTCGATTTCCAATTCGCCTTCTTCACCGAGCGTAGCGATATGGACATTGGGGTCCGCAACGTCTACGTTCTGATTGGTGCGGATGGCGCCGGACTTAATGACGCCCTCGCCCTTGGCGGACAAGGTGATGATCTGAGGTTCATTGCTGTGAAGTTTGAAGGGAATTTCCTTCAAATTCAGAAGGATGTGGGTGATGTCTTCCCACACGCCTGGCAGGGTCGTGAACTCGTGCTGAACGCCCTTGATGCGGACGTGGGTGACGGTTCCGCCCTGGATGCTGCTGAGCAGCACCCGGCGCAGGGCATGGCCAACGGTCGTAGCAAAGCCACGCTCGAATGGGTAGGCCACGAATTCACCGTAGGAGTCGCTCAGGCTGGCCTGATTGACTTCGGCAAAACGCGGACGCTGGAAATCGCTTAGGTTCAGCATTCCGCCCCCTTACTTGCTATACAGTTCGACGATCAACTGTTCGTTGATGTCGAGGGTGATGTCTTCCCGAGTGGGTGACGCAATGACCTGGCCGGTGAAAGCACCGCCGTCGAGGGTCAGCCATTTGGGGATACCACGGCCGGCCGCGGTCTCCACTGAGGTCTTGACGCCTTCGTTGGCTTTGGCGCGCTCGCCGAGCTGAATGCTATGGCCGGTCTTGGTCTGGAAAGACGGAATGTCCACGCGCTTGCCGTTCACCTTGACATGGCCGTGCATGACCATCTGGCGGGCGGCGGCGCGACTGGGCGCGAGGCCCAGACGGTAGACGACGTTGTCGAGTCGGCTCTCAAGGAAGGCCAACAGGTTGTGACCGCTGACGCCTTTTTTGGCATCGGCTTTTTCGAAGTAGAGGCGGAACTGCTTTTCGAGCACGCCGTAGATGCGCTTCACCTTTTGCTTCTCGCGAAGCTGGAGGGAATAGCCGGTGGGCTTCTTCAGTTTGCCTGCGCCATGCTGGCCGGGGAGTTTGCCCTTGCGGGTCTCGAAGGAGCATTTCTCTTTGAAGCAGCGTTCGCCCTTCAAGTAGAGTTTCATGCCCTCGCGGCGGCAGAGGCGGCAAACGGCGTCAATGTAACGAGCCATGTATTGTCTCCTCTCTTAGACGCGGCGCCGCTTGGGCGGGCGGCATCCATTGTGGGGGATGGGGGTGACGTCGCGGATGCT
>JAYVXV010000317.1:0-3416 GCA_043784905.1 Holophagaceae bacterium
GGACCCTTCGTGTATCTGGAAGTTAAAGACACCGGGACCGGGATGGATGCGGCCACCCAGTCCCGAATATTTGAACCCTTTTTCAGCACCAAAGCCGCAGGCCGTGGCCTGGGCCTGGCGGCCATCCAGGGCATTGTGCGCGGCCACAAAGGGGGCATCTGGATCTACAGCACGCCTGGCCAAGGCACCACCTTCCGCGTGGCTCTGCCCGCACTAACCACTCCCATCCAGGCGACCGATGAATTGTCCTTGCAGGCTGACGCCTGGCTGGGATCGGGCCTCGTGCTGGTGGTGGATGACGAGGCCCCTATCCGCACCATGGCGGCTATGGCGCTACGACGGGCTGGCTTCGAGGTGGTGGAAGCATCCGATGGCCGCGAGGGCGTGGAGGTATTCCGAAGCCATGCGGGGAGCCTTCGCGCCGTCCTGTTGGACTTGGTCATGCCTGTCCTCGGGGGTGAATTGGCGCTGGCAGAAATGATGGGTATCGCGCCAGATGTCCCGGTCATCCTCAGCAGCGGATATGAGGGCACGGATTCTGGCCTGAGTCTCGCCCCCCGACTTTTTTTACAAAAACCCTACACCGCAGCTGAACTGGTGAAGAAACTGCGCGGCGTACTGGAAGGGTGAGCTGGATGAAAAGGGCGATGACGTTTCGTTCGTCAAGGTTGATGCGATAGTTGGAGCATGGCGCGCATTCTTCTCCTTCATACCGGCGGAACCTTGGGCATGGCGCCCGAAGGCGATCCTTCTTCGCTGGCGCCGGGGCCCTATCTGGATCACGTACTGGAGCGGGTTCCCGAGCTTCGAGATCTCGCCGAGCTACAGGTAGAAGTACCCTTCAATCGCGATTCCGCGTCCATGGAGCCGGAACATATTCTCCAGCTGGCGCGGCACATCCGAGACCGCGTGGCGACTTTCGACGGCGTCGTGTTGATCCATGGCACCGACACCATGGCTTTCACGGCCTCGATGCTGGGTTTTCTTTTGGCGGATCTGGGTAAGCCGGTGGTGATCACGGGATCGCAGAGACCTCTCGCCTATGTGCGCAGCGATGCCCGGGAAAATCTGGTGGACGCGGTGGACCTTGCCACCCGTGGTGTTGACGAAGTGGGCATCGTATTCGGTACGCGATGGCTGCGTGGGGTGGCGACGGACAAGCTGAGCGTCCACCGCTACGAGGCCTTCGATAGCCCAAACCTTGCGCCTTTGGCCGAAATTGGAATGGATTTGGTGATCCATCACGACGCTGGGGAATTTGAACGACGTGTGCCGAAAGGTCTGGGCGCTGGATTTGAAGCCTCCATTGCCGTCTACCGTCCCTTCCCTGGGATGCCCTGGCATCTTCCCGCAAAGGGCATTCGCGGCGTGCTGATCGAGACCTACGGCGCGGGCAATTTGCCCATGGAGCGCGAGGATCTTCGTGCTTTGCTGCGCCATTGTCGGGAGCGGGAAATCCCGGTGGTGGCCACGACCCAATGCGCCTCTGGCTCCGTGGATTTTGAAGCCTACGCATTGGGCCGGGCCCTTGGTGGAGAGGGCGCCATTAGCGCCGGAAAACACACTCGCTGGTCCGCGCTAGCAAAGCTGGGGCTGCTGTTGGCCACCAGCGCAGGTGTGGAAGCGGTGAGAGAAGCCTACGGAATATCGTGGGCGGGGGAACCCATCTGAAGCCGCTAAACTGGATCTTTCTCAGGATTCCAGATGCTTGATCCCCAACTCCTCCGCCATGATTTGGAGGCCGTGAAGGCCGGTCTCGCGCATCGCGGCGTGGCCTTCGACGAGGCCACCTATCAATCGCTGGAGAGCGAGCGCCGTCGGGTGATCCAAGAATCGGAATTATTGAAGGCCGCACGCAACAAGGCCGCCGAAGAAGTGGCCAAACTCAAGCGGGCCGGGGAGAGCGGTGAGAGTATCGGCGCGATCATTTCCGCGCAGCGCGACATGGGCGATCAGTTGAAAGCCCTCGAACACGCGGAAAAAGAAGCGGACGCGGCCTTTCGCGCTTTTCTAGCCACCATTCCAAACTTGCCGGATGCCGCCGTGCCCGTGGGCAGCGATGAACATGGCAACGTGGAGATCAAGCGCTGGGGCCAGTTTCCCGTGATTGAAAAGCCGTTGGATCACGTGGATCTCGCCACCAAACTCGGCATTTTAGATTTGGATCGCGCGGCCAAACTCAGCGGCGCGCGCTTCAGCGTGTTGATGGGCTGGGGCGCGAAACTGGAGCGGGCACTTGCCTCCTTCATGCTCGATCGGCAAAGCGCCAACGGCTACACGGAAGTGATTCCACCCTACCTTGTGAATGCTGCGAGCTTGCATGGAACAGGTCAGCTGCCGAAGTTTGAGGCAGACCTTTTCAAGATTCCTAGTGGTGGAACGCTCGTTTCAAGACCTAGCGTGGATGATCCGGTCCATTTCGATGTTGATTGGATATCTGGCTCAGAGTTTGTCGTTCAAGTAATTGCCCAGGGCAAATCATTCGGATGTGCTAAATGGACGCAAACCGCCAAGGGCTTTTCTTGTACTGATGATTTCCAAACTCTTGTTTCCAATGCATACAAATTCTGCGGAGTTCCCGACATATCGAAACACGCCACTGACGCTGTTCTGATGCTGCAAAAACATATAGGCGAACATCTTGAGGCCTTGCGATCTTCTGCACTTTATTTGATCCCCACCGCCGAAGTTCCGGTGACCAATCTTTACCGCGACGAGGTGCTTGCCTTCGATCAGTTGCCGCTGCGCCATTGCGCACTGACGCCCTGCTTTCGCAGCGAGGCTGGCAGCCATGGACGCGATACCAAGGGCCTCATCCGCCAACACCAATTCCATAAAGTAGAGTTGGTTTCTTTCGCGGCGCCGGAGCAGGCGGAAGCAGAATTGGAGCGGCTAACGGGCAACGCCGAAGCCATCCTCGAAGAGCTGGAACTGCCCTATCGTCGGGTGCTGCTGTGCACCGGCGACATGGGCTTTTCGAGCCGCAAAACCTACGATCTGGAAGTGTGGTTGCCCTCGCAAGCCACCTACCGCGAAATTAGTTCGTGTAGCTGGTTTGGCGATTTTCAAGGACGCCGCGCCAATCTGAAATACAAACCTGCCGATGCGAAAGCAAAAGCAACTTTTCTTCACACGCTCAATGGCAGCGGTCTCGCGGTGGGCCGCACCTGGGTGGCGATTCTAGAGAACGGCCAGCAGCCGGACGGCAGCATCAAGATCCCCAAGGCATTGGTGCCCTATTTGGGGACGGATTTCATCCGCTGATATGGCGCTTTTGTCGTTGGATTCTGTCTCCCTGTACCGCGCCGAGCGGTGGCATCTGCGCAACCTTTCATTTGAAGTGAAACCGGGCGAGGCCTGGGGCATCGTCGGTGAAAGTGGTGCGGGCAAGAGCACCTTAATGAACGTCATTCTGG
>JAYVXV010000318.1:0-10984 GCA_043784905.1 Holophagaceae bacterium
CTGAATTCGACTTGGTGGGGTCCACAACCGATGTCGCGGTGACTGTCACAACTTGAGGCTGAGCGGGGGCGGTGAAATGGCCGACAGAATCAATGGTCCCCGCAGTTACTACCCAGGTCACAGCTTTATTGGGACTGCCCGCCACGGAAGCCGTGAAGGCTTGTGAAACCCCAACCTGGAGCACGGCTGGCTTCGGGTTCACATCTACACTGACGCCGGGTTGTTTGGTGCCAGTCCACGATGTAGTGGGTGTCGCCAACCCTAAGGCCCAGAGGCCTGAATAACTGCTCGCGTCAGGCGCGAACGTCCAAACAAAGTTCAGCGCAGGTGTCCCATCAGGGTTGTTCTGGGTTCCCGTGAGTGTTCTTCCAGAGAGAGTTGCAACAATCTGGTAGGAGACTTGCCGGATTCCCCAGACCTGATTCCCGTTTTGGAAGAGGGTGAAGGTAGCACCGTAACTGTCGGTGTAAGTCCCTGACATATCCAGAAGCCCCACCGTCACGGTGGCTGTGGCGGTCTTGGTGGCATCCGCCACACTGGCGGCCACGATGTGATAGACGCCGGGCGTCGCAGGGGCCGTGTAGGTGCCATCGGTGGCGATGCTGCCACCGCCGGACTCCTGGACCGCCCAGGTCACGGCGGTCATCCCGGTGCCTAAAACGGTGGCGGTAAAGATCTGGGTATCCCCGACGATGAGACTCGCCGAGGCAGGGCTGACACTCACGGTGATGTTGGGATTCACCGTGATGGCTTTGGTCCCGGTGGACGCTGTGCCTGCTGAGTTCGTCACGATGCATTGCAAAGTGAGTGTTCCCGCTGAACCGGCGGTGTAGATGAGGCTGTTGGCGTTTACGCCCGAGGTAATGGTGCCGCCGGTGATGGTCCAGGCATAGGTGGAGCCCGCCTGATTGGGCACCGAGGCGGTGAGGCCCGTGGCGCCGCTCAGCACGGGGCTCGTGGCAGTGATGGTGCTGTCGGGCGTGGCCACAACCACCACTTGCGACGTGGTGGCCGCGGTGGTGTTGGCGGCGTTAGTCACCGTGAGCGTGTAGGTGGTGGTTGCGGCTGGGCTCACCGTTGCGGCGGTGCCGCTGGTGACTGCGCCGACACCGTTATCCACGCTGCCCGTGCCGTTGCTGAAGGCGCCCGTGAGGGTTGTGCTGGTGCCCGCCGTAATGGGAGACTTCGCGCTTGAGAAACTGGCGATCACAGGCGTCGCGACCACCGTGATGACCTTGGTGCCGGTGGACGCCGTGCCCGCCGCATTGGTGACAATGCACTGAAGGTTCAGGGTGCCCGCCGCGCCAGCGGTGTACGTGATGCTATTGGTGTTGGTGGCGGAGGTGATGGCGCCGCCGCTGATGGTCCAGGCATAGGTGGAGCCGGTCTGGCTCGGCACCGAGGCCGTTAGCCCCGTGGAACCCGCGGTCACAGATGTCAAGGCCGTGATGCTTGAAACCGGTGCAGCCACGACGATGATCTGGGTGGTGGCGGTCACGACCGTCCCAGCGGTGTTGATCACCGTGAGCGTGTAGGTGGTCGTCGCGGCGGGAGTCACGGTCTTGGCGGTGCCGCTGGTGACGGCCCCCGCGCCGTTGTCAACGCTCCCCGTGCCATTACTGAAGGTGCCCGTCAAGGTGGTGCTGGTGCCCGCCGTAATGGTGGATTTGGCCGACGTGAAGCTGGCGATGGCGGGTGCGGCCACAACCGAGACGGCCTTGGTGCCCGTGGATGCCGTGCCAGCCGCATTGGTAACGATGCACTGAAGATTCAGGGTGCCCACCGCGCCTGCCGTATAGGTGACGCTATTCGTGTTCGTGGCCGAGGTAATGGAGCCGCCGGTGGCGGACCAGGCATAGGTCGAGCCCGCTTGGGTGGGCACCGAGGCCGTGAGACCTGTGGAACCCGTGGTTACCGGCGTCGCGGCGGTGATGGTGGAATTCGGAGTCGCCACCACGGTGATCTGGCGCGTGGCCGTGGCCGTGCTGCCCGCCGTGTTGGTCACGGTGAGGGTGTAGGTGGTGGTGGCTGCGGGCGTGACGGTTTTCGCCGTCCCGCTGGTCACCGCACCCACTGAGTTGTCCACGCTACCCGTACCGTTGCTGAAGGTACCGGTGAGGGTGGTGCTGGTGCCCGCCGAAATGGTGGATTTTGCCGACGTGAAGCTGGCGATAGCGGGTGCCGCCACCACCCTCACCGTGGCGTTCGCTTTCTTGGTGGTGTCCGCGTTGCTTTTGGCGGTGACGGTGTAGGTCCCAGCCGTCGCAGGAGCGGTGTAGAGGCCCGTGGTGCTGACGGTCCCGCTCGTGGCGGTCCATGTAACCCCCATGTTGGTGCTGCCGCTCACGGTGGTGGTGAACTGTTTCGTGGTACCCACGGTCAAGGTGGCCGTGGTGGGACTGATGATAATGGTCACCGCAGCCAGCAGCGGAACCGCCGTTGAAGCCAGCATGACGGCCATGAGTACGGAGGCCGTACTGCGGCGCAGCGCTGGTATCCGTGCAAAACGCTGGCAGACAAGGAAGACCGTGCGTCGGAACGCGGGCTGCTTCTGGACGAAGGCGCGCACAAAGCTCAAGCCGGGAAAGCGGAAAGTCGTTTTCATGGCTGCCCCTAGTTCCCGGTCGTCTGGATGGATGTTGCTTTAGGCCCTGTGACCTTAGGGGTCTTGGAAGACGGAGAATTCTGCTTGCGCCGCGCTTGGGCTTTCTCGTCCTCGTCCTTCCGCCGGATCGCGGCGGTATTGAGGCTGTAGCGCTGACCCATGAGCTGGTTCACATCATTGTGCGTCGCCGTGGTGGTGGCTCCATCCACGCCTTCGCTGGTGCGATTGCCCGCCAGGTCGTAGCCGTAGCTGAACTGCCGGATCAATTCGCCGTTGGGTCCATTCAGAATGGCGCTGGTGAGCTGATTGGCCGCGTCATAGTCGAAGGTGTAGGTCTTGGGTGTGGCGGCATCCGCCGCTTGGCTCCAGGTCTTGATCTGGCCATCCACATCGTAGGTGTAGCCGAAGGTGGAGATGTTCGAGCTGTCCGACTTGAGGTTCTGAATGGTCTTGAGGCGGAAATCCTTGAGGGCGTCCTCGTAACTGAAGACGGTCTTCTGCCCATTGGGATAGTCCACTTCGCTGAGACGCGACGTCAACCCCGCGTAATTGTAGGTGAAGGTCCCCAACGGATTGGTCACGGTGCCGAGGCGGCCCAGGGCATCGAAATTCCGAGTCTCGGCGCTGCCATTGATGTCGCGCACCGTCACGCGGCCCAGCAAGTCGTAGGTGTAGGTGATGGTGCTATTGGGGAAGGGACCGGCCACGGTCTTCAGGCGCCCAGCACCCACGGTCCCATCCACCGGGTAATACCCGTAGGCTGTGGTTCCGATGCCATCGGTCATGGAGGCGAGGCGTGGATAGCTCGCATCGTAGGTGTAGTTCACGGTGGGCGTATTGCCGCCGGAATCGGGATAGCTCACCTGCTGGAGCGCGCCATCCGGGAAATACTGATAGGTCGTATGGTGCCCCTTCGCGTCGGTTCGAGCGGACAACCTCCCGCCCTCGTCGTAGACGTAGCTGGTTTGGGTGTGGTCATCGAGCACCTTGCCGACGACCTTTCCATTCAGATCGCGGATCCAGGCCGTGAAATGCCCCGATGGATCCGTCAGGCCTTCCAGCTGGCTGCCGCACCCACACCAATCCAGGCGCGTGACGCGGCCTTGGGGATCTTGCACTTCGAGCAATTGACGCAGGGGGTTGTACTGCATGGTGGTCCAGCGGCCCTTGCGGTCCCGCTTGGCTGACACATCCAACTTGTCGTACAGGGTCTGCTCATAGGTCCCATCCGGGTAGGTCATGCGGGTGGGACGGTTGAGGTCGTCGTAGTCTGTGGTGATCGTCAGACCATCGGGTCCGGTGACGGTATGCACCCGTCCCATCGTGTCGTAGGTGAACGTGGTGGTGGAACCCGCCACCGCTCCGGTGATGCTAGAGAGATAGCCGCTGGCGTCGTAAGAGAAGGTGGTCGTCTCATTTTTGGGATTGGTGATCGTCGCCACCTGACCCGCTGAGTTGTAGGTGTAGGTGGTGGTCTGGCCCGCCGCATCCGTCACGGTGAGCGGATGATGGTTCGTGTCGTAGGTCATCTTGGAAAGAAGCTCTGAGACTCCTCCGGTGACGTTCCGCACCTCGAGCAGATCCTCCTCGTCCGGCTCGGCATAGATGTATTTCGTGATCCGTCCCTGCGGATCGGTGCTGGTATCCACTTTTCCCGCAGACGTATAAGTAGCAAGGGTCTCCAGGGAAGTACCGTTCACCATCTGGGCCGTCCGGGACGGGAGTCCAAGGTAACTCGACGTGAAGGAATTCGCCTGATTGGGGTAGAGGTACCAGATTCTCGATTCTCCCGGTTTCTTCTTGCTCTCCAGGATTGAGATGGTCGCGCTACCGTTCTGGTCGTAGTGCAGGTAGTGCAGTATCTCTGCCTTGGTGTAGTCCCCAGGCGCCTGGGCCATGGCCCGCTTGTTCCAGAAGAAGGTGTTCCGGTAATTCAGGTACATGTTGCCCATTCCAGGGGGCACTACCGATTCCGTGGATGAAATGACAGAATTACTCCGTGACTCGATCCGCTCCCGGTTTCCCAGCGGGTCCGTGGCCGTCATGGTTCGAACCATGTACTGCTCGGCCACATCGAACGTGGTCGTCCCATAAGGCGTTTTAAGCGCATTGATAAAGTCCGCAGGCGCATTCGGGCTGGAGGCAGTTGGCCCGTAACTGAACTCTGAAGTCAGGCCGATCACATCGGTGATCTTGCTGAGCTGGCCTTGAGCGTTGTACTCGAAGGACGCGAAACGTCCGAACGGATCCGTGACCTTGGTGATCTTGAGTGGATCGGAGGGCAGGCCGTAGCTGAGTGTCGTTATTTGCCCGAGCGCATCGGTCACCGTGGTCACCCGCATCTGGGCGTCGTAAGTGATCGAGAGGGTGTTCCCATCTTTGTCGATCTTTTTGGTGAGGAAGACCCTGCGATACCCTGGTGCCGAAGATGTCGGCAAGTCGTACACCTCGCGGGTTCCGTCGAAACCGATCTTTTCATAGCTATTTGAAGAGGTCTTGATCAGGGTCGTCTGATCTTCCTGCTGGGGATTGGTGGCGGGAAACCCGCGAAAGGTCCGTGTGCCAAAGAGGTAGCTGTAGAGCGATCCGAATCGATCAAACATCATGGGATTGATCGCCAAGGCGTCATGATGAAGCACCATGGCCTCTTTCATCCGAAGACCCTGTCCGCCTGTCCCATGGGCCACATGTGAGGCATGAAGCGAAGCTTCGTTGCCCATCGCCATTCCCATCATCCCGGACATTGGATTCACGCCCGGCGTGGAAGGGGCCACGTCTTCGATATAGGCCAGCAAACCGAAGGTCCACTTAGGACCCAGATTGCTGTACGTGAACGCTTGAGGCTGGCGCATCTGCCGTTGGGCGTAGCTCACCGTGAAAGGAATGGAAGGCCCCTTTGGCGGCGTGTAGGTCAGGGGCAGATCGTCAATCATCAAACTGGTAGTCTGCGTGTGGAACCAGTAGTGGGCCATCCCCGCGCCACCGGCAGGGCAGTTCGTATGATCGGGTTTGTGGCCGCCCATCGCATCGCAGTACTGGTCGGTCGAGCCGCATCCCCACACGGCATCCCCATCCTTCTTGGCCAGGGCTTGCCAACCCATCGGGAGATGGCCGACGGGAACCAGCATTTCACCGGAGGCCTCCTCATCCAGGGCGTCTTCGCTGATCCAGGTTTCTTCGCTGAAGGTCGGATCCTGGACGAGGTATTTCCCGTCCTGATATTTCACAACCGAAGCGAAATGCCCGGCCTTCCAATGCACCAAGGCCGGGAGCAGCATCTCGGCGCCCGCTTTGCGCTTCGCCATCTGCATCTGAAGGCCCAGACGCTTTGAGACTTCAAGATTGTGGGACAGGGAGGTTCCCTTAGGCGTGCAGGTCTCCGCATGGGCCGGGCCGCTGTCCCGTCCGAGAGAGGTCAGGATGCAGGCGAGCGAAAGCGGTCCGCAAAGAAAGGCCTTGGTGGGTTCGGTCTTCATGTACTCCAGGCCGCCCTTGGCGGCGTTCACGCGATCAGCCGCAGCCCCGTGAAAGGCGGGTTGGTGATCCAACTCACGGACCAGATTTTCAAGCGCTGGCATCCGGCCCAATCGGGCATACAAATCTGCCAGGCCTCCGGCAGCCCTTTCCGGGATGGCCCGTGCTTCGCCGGACTGGACATTCTTGCTCAGCGCCCAGGCGTGTTCCCAAGCATCCAGGGCCTTGGAGATGTATCCGAACCTCCGGTAAGTGACGCCCAGATTGCACCACACGGACGGTGACCAATTTGAGCTCGGATGGGCCTCTAGAAAATCCAGAAAAGGCGTGAAATCTTCTGCGTCGCCGCCCTGTTGGTAAGCAAGGACCGCCGCCCGAAGCTCTGCGGTTTCGGATGGATTGATCTCCTTGCCCACCGGAATCAGCGGCTCCTCAAACACCCTGAGTTGCCGAATCTCATCGACTGTGACGCGAGGCGCGGGAGCCAGCACTGCCGGGGCCCCAACAAGCGTGGATCCCACGAGGCAGAGAAGAAGTGAAGGAAAAGTAAACGAATGACCAGCGCGCACAGACATCTCCATCGTCCAAGGACAAACCCGACCTTAAGGCGGAATGGTCCAGTTTGAGGGCTAGGAGACAGATAGAAAAGGAATAGAATAATCGCTCCACTCCACCCGATGGCCCAAGAATCAAGGAGAGCTACTATCAGTGCCAAATTGATCGCTAAACCCTAACTGGTTTTGGATTGCGCCACCGGCGCTTCCACGGTGATCGTGGCCGTATCGGCGACACCTGGATGATCCTCGCGCTCGGCCTTGACGTGGTAGGTTCCGGGGGCTGTGGGGGCGGTGTAGAGGCCGGTGCGGGTGATGGTGCCGCCGCTGGTTTCCAGCACCGTGAACTTGACGGGCTGGCGCGGGTAGCGGGGGCCGTTGGGCTCGTAATTGATTTGGGCGCTGAAGGATTGCGTGACGCCCGCCGCAAGGGTGACTGCTTTTGGATTGATAGCGAGGGTGGGCTTGAATTCATCTTTATGGTCACTTTGAAGTCGGCCCACGGCCACGGGGCTGGAACGCACCGGGGGCTTGGGCTCACTGCCGCCGCAGGCCATCAGCGGAAACACGAGAAAAAAGGCTTTAAGCATTCGCCGCATGATTCGCATCGTTTCACAACTCCATCTCTCGAACATCGGTCATCACCAAAGGGGGTTCGGTTCGCGCTTGCACTTCTTCCTTCGTTACACCCGGTGCCACTTCCACCAGACGCAAGCCTTCGCGGCCGGGCACCACGTCAATGACCGCCAGCTCGGTGATGATGCGGTCCACGCAGCGCTGACCGGTGAAGGGCAGATTGCACCTGCGCAGAATTTTGAACTCGCCGTTTTTGTTGGTGTGTTCCATCACCACCACCACGCGCTTGGCTGCGGCTACGAGATCCATGGCACCGCCCATGCCCTTGACCATCTTTCCGGGGATCATCCAATTGGCGAGATTACCCTCCATATCCACCTGCATGGCGCCCAGGATACTCAGATCAATTTTGCCGCCGCGGATCATGGCGAAACTGTCGGCGCTGGAAAAGAAACTCGCGCCCGGAGCCGTGGTGACGGTTTGTTTTCCGGCGTTGATGAGATCGGCGTCCACTTCTTCAGCGGTAGGGAAAGGCCCCATGCCCAGCAATCCATTCTCGCTTTGCAGCACCACGTCCATGCCATCCGGGATGGCGCCCGCCACCAGGGTTGGGATACCGATGCCGAGGTTCACATAAAAACCATCTCGCAATTCTTGAGCCGCTCGGCGGACGAGTTGATCTCGGGAAAGGGCCATGATTGCTCCGTGTTTCGACTTCAAGCATAACGGACGTAGGAATTCAGACTATGCGTCGCGGTCTGCCCCTGAATTTGATCGAGTGGTCCCAATGGAATGGCGAGGCGATCAAGTAGTGGGAGATTAGATGCAGAGGTGCCCCATGTCCCCCATTGCGTTCGCTATTGCCGCTTCGTTAGGGTTGCTCGTCCAGGTTCCCGCATCGCCTCCCACGACGCCAACTCCCGCGCCGACCCCCGTACCCACCCCCGCGCCGCCCAAACCTCGAGCGGAATCGCGGCAATTCGATTTCTGGCTCGGTGAATGGGAAGTCAAAGATACCAAGGGCAACCTGGTGGGTCACAATCGCATCGAGTCCATCAGCAACGGATGGTCTGCTCGAAAACTGGACGGACATGCAGGGCGGCAGTGGAAAGAGCGTGAACGCCTATGACCCAGCCTCTAAATCCTGGCAACAGACATGGGTGGGCAGCGGAGGTGGTGTCATCAAATTCGATGGCGAATTCAAGGACGAAAAAATGTGAATGGAGGGCACCCGAAAAACGAACAAGGGGGCCGTTCGCGATCGCATGACCTGGACACCAGAAAACGGCGCCGTGCGCCAGGTGTGGGAGATCAGCACCGATGATGGCAAGACGTGGCGAGGGGCTTTTGAAGGGATCTACATCAGGGTGAAGTGAAGGAAGTGTTCATCACCTTTGCGATCAATAGAAAAAAGATGCGGAACCACGAATGACGCAAAAAAATCCGCGAATGAAGTAGTCATCCGCCAGCTTCGTTCAGTTTTCATCTGCGTCCATCTGCGAAATCTGCGGTTTCTTTTGATCTTTTAAAGTTCAGATTCACTCATCACTGCCCGTTCGATACGCGCCAAAGAAGATGGCATTTAGGAAGGCGCGGGTGGTGAACGCACTCATGCCACGGAATACCGGGTCGCCCGCGAACAAGATCACGGCGCCGTTTCCGCGGTGTTCTCGCAGGGCGTAGGAGGTGAGCCGCAGTCGAGGTTCCAGGGCCTTGGGCAGCAGGCCAGAGACCTTCAAGGATTCGCCTTCCGTGGTGAATTTCGAGTCTTTGGAATCCTTCTTTACGGTGCCGGGGTAGTAGATCGCGTTCTCGCCACCGGGGCTCAATTCCAGGATCGTGTCGCTGTTGTTCAGAACCGCAGCGTCGGTGGTGTTGAGCCCCCAAGCCAGCGGATGGCTGAGGTCTAGTTTGACGTGCAGCAGGGCCCCAGGGATGGATTCTTGCAGGTCCCGCTGCTCCCGGCCCGACCAGGGCTGAATGAGATCGGTCGCATCAGGTTTCGGGGCTTCACGCTTGGGGTCCTTTTCTTTGAGGCGGGTCTCCTCCGCATCCTTCGACAGGAATTGAAACCCGGCTTCCGCCAAACCCGCGCGGCTCGCGTAAATCGCGCCGCCCTGAAGGCCCACCAGTACGCCGCCTTCGCTCGCCCAAGTTTTTAATTTGGAGGCGCCACCGTCCCCCAAAGTCCGCTGCCAGCCTTTGCCTGCGGACCCATCATCCACCAGGATGATGTGCGTGTAACGGTGGAGATTCAAGCCACCCAGACGTTCCGCACGCACCTGGGCGAACGCAACCCCGTTTTCGCGCAGGGTGTGCATCACCGCGCCGAGGGCCGTGGGGTCCGTAGGGCGATCCACGACCACGGCCACCTTTGGTAATGACATCGTGTAAACCCGCTCAGAGCCTAGGTCTGGGCCAGAATCCGACAGGCCCGAATGAATCGCCGCAATGGGATGATGATTCAACGATGCAAGCTCGGAAAGGCGTGCCCGCAACTTGCCGCCGTCATTGCTGCGGAGCGGAAACAAAACGGAGCCAGGCTGGAAGGTTTGATCGCCCATGGTGAAGGGCTCTGAAGCCACGACTCCGTGGAATCCTTCACTCAACAAGGATGCGATGGTGCGCTCCCGACCTTCAAATCCAGCGGGCAGAACGTAACCCCAGCGGGCTTCGGGGAGGGATGCAGCCTTTTCCTCAACGAGAGGTTCGACGTTGACGCGGGGGCGAAGTTTGCTGTGCCAGGCAGGCACATTGAAGGTTAACGGCAGGCTCCAAGCCGTCACGTCATAGCTGGGCTTGGGGCCCATTTTGGCTTCTTTTTGAAGCAGGGCTTCGGCCAAGGCTCCCATGGGTTGATCCAATGTGATGAGGTAGCTCCCGGGCTTGATGGTGGCGGGCAATGCGCCCACGCCGATGGGATCGAATCCGGCGGTGCCTAAAGCCTCTGTGGTGCGTTGGACTTCAATTCCATTGCGTCGCAGGATGTCCACCAACGCTCGGGAGCGTCCTGGATCTGCCCCTTCAGCTAGGAGAAAGGCGCCCGCGTGATCACCTAAATTCGTGCGCTCACGCCGTACTTTTTGAAAATCCATGAGGAGCGCTTCGCGGTTTTCCGACGCCGTCAGAACCGTGGCCAGGCTCGCAGTAAAATGGCGCTGGGCGCGCTTTTCGAGCGTCAGAATTTCTCCGTCGCGGCGCCGATAAGCCAGACCCACTTGGCCTGCCATCTCGAAGGTCATGCCCACGGCCCCGTGCAAACTGGGCCAACTGTCGCCGTAACTTGGATAGAAAAGGTCGAAAACATCCTTGCTGAAGTAGGTGAATCCTTTCGCGTCGAAAGCCCTGGCTACACCCTTGCCAAAGGTCTGCTGCCAGTAGCCTGAAAAGGGTTTTGGGATGGCATCGTGAATGGGCTGCATGGTGGGCGGGAAGTAGTAGCTGCTTTCGGCGCTCATCTCGTGGTGGTCTGCGAGCACCTGAGGATTCCATTGCATGAAAGCTGCGGCCTTGGCGCGGCTCTCGCCTTGGGTTTGCCAGGCCCAGTCACGGTTCAGATCAAAAAGGCGATGGTTGAATCGGCCACCAGGCCAACGATTGGAGTTCTGCGCGTCCTGGGGATCCGATGGATTGACGCCTTGCAAGGCTTCGGACAGCGATTGAATGTATCGTTCGCGACCATCGGGATTCTGGGTGAGATCCAACAACACAACACAACGATCCAATTGCTTGAGAACATCGGCATCTTCAGACGCCGCGAAGTGATACGCCACGA
>JAYVXV010000319.1:0-3404 GCA_043784905.1 Holophagaceae bacterium
GAAGACCTACTCTTAAAGATCGGCATCCATGAAGGGCCCTGCCTTGCGGTCACGCTCAATGAGCGCCTGGACTATTTTGGGCAGGCCGTGAACATCGCCGCCCGTGTGCAGGGATTGGCAGGCTCTAACGCCATCTTCACCACCGAACCCGTGGTGAACCATCCCCAAGTGGCAAGCCTACTGGAGGCTCGCGGCCTTAGGCCTGAACCCCAGCGTGCTTTGCTCCGAGGGATCAAAGAGGCCTTAACCCGGATTTTGCAGTTGCCATTGTTCCAGGCCGCTTCAGGCCTCGGGCATCAGGCCTCATTGTTGTGGGTTGCTTCGCATACATGCGTGCGAGATGGCTAATCCAAAATCAACAACGAGGCCTGAAGTCTGAGGCCCGATGCCTTCTCACCTTGAGCCCAACTGCAAAATCCGGGCTTAACGGTCTTCGAGATCCGCTGACGACTTTGGCGAATCTTGGACGACCTGAACCATCTGTGGTAACAAAGCAGGAGGGAGGCCCCATGGCTACCGGGAAAGTCCTGGTTGTGGAAAGTGGTAATCAGGGTTCGCAAGTGAGCCCCGTCCGGGCCCTTGGCTACGAAACCCATCCTGTGGACAACTTGGTGGCCGCGGAGCAGGCCTTTGCCCTGGACCGGCCGGATCTCGTCCTCATGGACCGCAACCTGGAAGAAGGCGGCGCCCTGGATTTCATCCGGCGCCTTCGGGACCTCGATAGCGAAGTCCCCATTCTCTTGCTTCTGGAGGCAGGGTCCATCAACCAAGCCGCAGAGGCGGTGCGGGCCGGAGCCGAACAGTTCCTAGCCAAGCCAGTGGATTCCGATGCCCTGGAAGTCGTCCTTCGCCGCATCTTTGAGCGCCAAAGGGAGCGCAAACGAAACCTCGCCGAAGAAAGTCGGAAAATCCGCTTCGCCGTCAGCCCTTTCTTTGGAACCAGCCTGGCCGTGGGCCGCCTTGAAGAACAGGTGAAGCGCGTGATCATGCTGGACCGGCCGGTGTTGATCCAGGGAGAGACCGGCGTGGGCAAGAGCGCCCTCGCTCGCTGGATCCACAACCATGGCCCCCGCAAGAGCGACGCTTTTGTCGAATTGAACTGTGCGGGCCTAAGCAAGGACCTGTTGGAGAGCGATCTTTTCGGCCACGAGAAAGGCGCCTTCACGGGCGCTGTCGCCTCCAAACCAGGCCTGATGGAAATCGCGCATCGGGGAACCATCTTTCTCGATGAAATCGGGGACATGGATCTCAGCGTCCAACCGAAAATCCTCAAAGCCATCGAGGAGAAGCACTACCGGCCTCTGGGTGGCACCGAGGACCGCGCCGTGGACACCCGGCTCATCGGCGCGACCCACAGAGACCTTCAACAACTTGTGGGGGAAGGCCGTTTCCGGAGCGACCTTTACTATCGCGTAGGGGGATTGCCGATTCAGGTCCCTCCCTTACGGGAGCGGGCGGAGGATATCGTCCCCCTGGCGAATTATTTCCTCGACCGATTCGCCACCGAGTGGCGCTGCGGAAGTCTGGAGCTGGCACCCGCCGCCCAGCAGGTCCTGGCAAAACACACCTGGCCGGGGAACATCCGCGAGCTAAAAAACGCCCTAGAGCGAGCCATTATCTATCGGCAGGGACAGGTGCTGCATCCCTCCGATTTCCAGTTGGGGACTTCCCCCGAGGCCGGGGCTTCGCGTGCCACGGATCTGGGGCTGACCTTGGCCGAGGTTGAGCAGCAGTACATTCAACAGATGCTCGAAGCGTGCGAGGGTCGTGTGGATGAGACCGCCCGCAGGTTGGGGATTTCCCGCAGCTCCCTCTACCAGCGCATTGGCCGCCCCCATCCCAAAACGAAGTGATCCGTACGTCTATTTTCTGGAATGTGGATCTATTTTTTAGAATCTAGCCCCCTTACCGTCCGGTCGAATTCCAGAACCACCCGTGAATTCGCGGGTCTACAGGTGAAATCCTGATTGGCACACCCCCTGCTTAGGTGGGAAGTGCCTGGGGTTTGGTCGCCCGAATATGACCTTCCCAGAAGCCCTTAAACCCTCACTTTCTTGAGGAGGATACCCCATGCTTAATCGCGTCCTTCATGTCCTGTTTCTGGCCTCCCTTCCGATCTTTGCCGCTGGCCGCTCCCAATCCACCAGCTGCAACATCGGGGTGCGACTGATCTCGCCCGTAAACGCCGCTTTCCCAGCTCAACCCTCATCCAAAGGGGCCCCCACAGCGGTTGGGGTGCAGATGACTGACGTGGGTACATCTGTTTCCACCAACTCGTCCCTGATCCTCATCCACCGCCAGCTCCCTAGCCACTGGGGAGACTCGTCACCCGTCGTCATTTCCATGAATCCTGCAGCGCCTGGGGCCCCCTCGGTGACGACAATCGTCGCTCCCACCAAGCTTGCCCGTCATTCCGCAACCCTGTTTCTCGCTTACAACTGAGGTGCTTATGCGCGGAATTTGGATATCCATTCTGCTTACCGTGGGACTTTATGGCGGCGAAGTGAAGCTGGCCATTATCCCTTCCCGCGCGGTACTCACGGACGACCAGCGCTCCGCGGCGTTCACCTTAATCAATCAAGGCTCCCGTGCCGCCACTTTCGAGTTGTCCTTTATTCACTTAGACCTGGACGACCAGGGACGATTTCGCGAAGTCCCGGCCCCTGCGGAATCCATCACCGAGGCGCTAATAGCGACTCCAGATTCCACCCGCCTGGAACCGGGCCAGAGCCAGGTGTTTCGGTTGCTTCTAAAGCGCCCCATCCATCTCGCCGCAGGTGAATATCGAGTGCATTTGGTTTTCCGAAATGTGGACGAATCTGTAGCGGCTCCTGGAGAGCCCGCCGGAGAGTCCGCGATGGGCGGCATCTCGGTGCCCGTGATCATCCGCCACAGGACCTCCTCGGCCAAAGTGACCCTCCAGGATTTAACCCTCCAAAAGGGATCCAAAGCATCAGCGCTCGTCATGAATCTCTGCCGCCAAGGACAACAGTCCGTCTATGGCGATTTCCACGTGACCTTCCTTTCCAACTCCGGCCAAGAGAGCCCCGTGGCCTCGTTGACAGGCATCGCCGTGTATACCTCGCAGGGCCTTCGTAGGGTCGAGATACCCCTACCCGAGGGGCAACCCGAATTAGGAGGGCGGTACAAAGTAAGCTTTGACGCTCGTGATCAAGAAGCAGAGGCCCAGGCCGAGCTTCTACTTCCCAGAAAGTAAGCCCTTGCGACAAAATACCTTCCTGATTAAGCACCAACCTCAGCTCCTTCTGCGGACTTCTTCTTTTTTCTGTGCCTTCGGTGTCCAGCGATTTTGGGCTTGGTTGCACGGGCAATCAGGTTGGTTTCCATCTGCGAGAATCTGCGGAATCTGTAGTTCCAAGCTCTTTTCTTTTTTCAATCGCAAT
>JAYVXV010000320.1:0-3388 GCA_043784905.1 Holophagaceae bacterium
TTCGTGCGGCGCGACAACACTTGCAGAACGCGTCGAATTTCCTCGTCACGGCCGATGACGGGGTCCAGTTTCCCGGCCTCAGCCATGGCGGTGAAATCCTTGGCATACTTGTCCAGGGACGCGAACTTCTCCTCGGCCCTTTCGTCTTCAACCCGAGCACCGGCGCGGCCCTCCTTGATTGCGGCCTCGAGTTTCTTGCGATCAAGGCCGAATCGCTCCAGCAGGTTTTTCGCGTCGGTCGCAGCATTAGAAAAAGCCAGTAACATCGCATCCGTGGCCAGAAATCGATCACCAAGGCCACGACCCGTATCGCTGGCCACCTCCATGAAATGACGAAACCCAGCGCCGGGCTGGGGATCCGAGCCCCCAATGGCCTTGGGTAGCTTGTTCAGAATCTCGTCGGCACCATCTTGAAGGCCTTTCAGGGATTCTGAAGCAAGTCCGGCGCGCTCCAGCACGGGTCGAAGGCCCATCTCCGGGGCCAGTAAAGCTTGGAAAAGATGTTGGGGTAGCAGTTCAGGGTGTTGATCTCCGACGGCGCGATTCCGGGCGGCGACCAGAGCGTCATTGGCTTTTTGGGTAAAAGGCAAGAGGGACATAGAACCTCCAGCTATTCAGGGTGGATATAGATTTGATTATTGTCAACTAAGATTTTCTAAATGTATCATCACCTAATCTCGTCAAAACCGCATCCATCCTGGCCTTGCTATGCTTGGATTCCTCCCCGAGGCCTCTGTGGACATCCTTCCCGAAGCACTTGACCGCAACGAACGGCTTAAGGCCTTGGCGCCCCGCGTCTTCGAGGCCCTTTCACCCTTGGCCCGGCGTGCTTTTTTCCCAAAAGGTATTCCCTATCAAGCCAGTCAAGCCGCGAGTTGCGCCATCAACGCCACCATTGGCCAGATCACGGATGGCTTCGGGAACCCCCTGCCCCTGGCGCGCATGGGCGAACTACTCTCCAACCTCAGCCCTAAAGATGCATTCCTCTATAGTCCGGTTCAGGGTCGGCCCAAAGCCCGGCAACTATGGCATGAGAAGCTGCTGAAAGAGGACCCTCGCATGGAATCCGTGGGCCTCGCCGCGGTCACGGCGGGGATCTGCCACGCCATCAGCATGGCGGCGGAATTATTCTTCACACCGGGCGACACGCTGCTGCTGCCGGACCTCTATTGGGACAACTACGAGCAAATTTTTGGTATCCGGTTGGAAGGGCGATTTGAACGCTACCCGTTTTATCCCTCAGACCTCTCTGGATTCAACGTGGACGGGCTTTGGCGGGCCCTGGCCAAGGTCCATGGGAAAGTTCATGTGCTGCTCAATTTTCCCAGCAACCCCAGCGGATATTCACCGACGCCGGACGAATTGAAGGCCATCGCCGAGGTGCTAACTGAAGCCGCGACCGAGCGCACGGTCATTGTCTACTGCGACGATGCCTACCACGGCCTGGTCTTTGAAGAAACGGCCACCTGCAAAAGTCTCTTTTTTGAATTGATCGGCCGCTCACCTAACCTCATTCCGCTGAAATGCGATGGCGTCACCAAAGAGCTGAGCTTTTTCGGCGGGCGAGTGGGATTCCTGACCTTCGGTACTTCGAAAGCAGCTGCGGAAATCCTGGTGGATAAATCCATGTCCCTGGTGCGCAGCGGCATCGGCAGCCCCGTGGGCATCAGCCAGTATTTGATGGAAGAGGAGCTTCAAGACCCCCGCCACGACTCAAGTTTCGAGGCCATGCGGCAGATTCTCGACCGCCGCTATCGCATTCTGAAAGACGCGGTCTCTAGGCCCACGGAGCAATGGACCGTCTACCCCTTCAACGCCGGTTGCTTCTGTCTCTTGGAATTGCGAGAGGGTCTGGATGCCGAAGACATTCGCCAGCGACTCATCCAAGACGAAAGCGTTGGCGTCGTGAATCAGGGTGACAAACACATTCGATTGGCATTCTGCTCCATCAAAGAAGACGCCATCGGACCGCTGGTGGAGGCGCTGGAGCGGGTTTGCGCGAAAAGCGTTTAACCGCGAAGGACGCCAGTATCCGCGAATGAAGACACCTGGCCTTCTCATCCCATCCCAGCCTCACCTGCGCGATGATGTGTGGATGCTCCCTCTCCAACCACCCTTTCTGCATTTATTTCGCGTGCATTCGCGCCATTAGCGGTTTCAGAAATGTCCACTCCCATGCTCCAGCAGATCGCGGGCCTCAAGCGTGAGGCAGGCAGCGCGATCCTATTCACGCGCATGGGGGATTTCTACGAGCTCATCGGCGAGGACGCGGTGGTGGCGGCGCCGATCCTGGAGATCGCGCTCACCGCGAGGGGCAAGGGCACCGTGGGCGAAACCCCCATGTGCGGGGTGCCCCACTTCGCACTGGAAAGTTATTTGCCGAAACTCCTAGCTGCGGGCTACAGCGCCGCTATCGCCGAACCCACGGCAAAACCCGAGGAGGTCAAAGGCCTGCTGCCCCGCGCCATCCAGCGGATCATCACCCCCGGCACATGGTTGGACGATGACGCGAGATGGCTGGCCTCGGTGCATCGCATTGGGCCGCAGTGGGGCATCGCGCTGCTTCAGCTCGCAAGCGGCCAAATCCGTGTGCTGCCAGGGGTCGGCGAAGAGCCCTTACGCGCCGCATTAGACCGCTTGGCGCCCCATGAAGTGTTGCTGCCCGAAGGCGCCGCATCGCCTATGGATTCTGATGTCACCCTTCAGCGCCTTCCCTCCTGGCGGTTTGAAGCCGCAAGGGCGCAAGCGCAGATCCTCGCCTTTTTTGGATGGCAGCACCTGGAAGGGGTGGGCCTCCATCCCTACCCCGCTGCCATCGGCGCGCTGGGAGCTTTGCTAGATCAGATCGAGATCACGCAGAAAGGTCGCCCTGCGCACCTCCAGGGCGTGGCCGTGGAGTTGGGTGCCGCAGGTCCGCTGCTGGATGCCACCAGTGCTCGACACCTAGAAATTTTCTCTAATACGCTCGATGGCAGCAAAACAGGAAGCCTACTCTCCTTATTGGACCAGTGCCGCACCCGCATGGGGTCGCGGTTACTGCGGGCCTGGCTCGAACAACCGTTGAGGGAAAGCGATGCACTAGAGACCCGGTGGTCCCAAGTGGCCTGGCTCACCGATGACAACCGACGGGAACCCCTGCAAAAATGCTTCACCAAAGTGCCCGACCTGGATCGCCTGCTGGGACGCGTGGCCATGGGTCTCGCTACGCCACCGGAGCTGGCGCAGCTTCGGGATGGCCTGGCGGAATTGCAGGGCCTACCATCCCTGCTGCAAGATCGCGGCTGGTTCGGGGATGCCCAGGACCTAGGCCTGTGGCCTGAAACCACGCCTCTTTGCAGGAGCCTACTCAAGGAACTCCAGCGCTGCGTCGAGGACGCGCCTTCCCTCG
>JAYVXV010000321.1:0-3377 GCA_043784905.1 Holophagaceae bacterium
TGCGGTACCGCCGGGTCTTCCGACATTTATGGGAAGAAAGTCTCCTTCGCCGCGGGGTTGGCCCTGTGGTACTGGCCCTGGTGGGTGGGCTTATCCTCACGCTTCCGGTGGTCGCAGGCCTGGACCCAAGCATTGTGGCCATGTTCTGGCTGGTGCTCCTGGTGCCGTTCCTGAATGCCGCCGAAGTGAAAGCCACCGTGTTGGTACTCGTACTTCAGCTGGTCCATCCGGCCTTGGGGGTCTTCGAGCCTCAGGCTTCTCAAGAGCCTGCTCCGAGCGTGGTAGCGCTGCAATTGCAGCCACAGGTACGTGTGGTGGACGCCCAGGTTCTGCGTTTCCTTCCCGACCTGGATCGTGAGTACCTGCGTGGATGGCAGCAACTCCAGCGGCAGGACTGGACGGGCGCGGAGACCACATTCAGGGGGCTTCTAGCCCATCATCCTAACCAAGCCGAGGTGCTCAATAACTTAGGCGTCGCCCTCTACCAGCAGGGCAAACATGAAGATGCTTCCAAGGAATTCGACGAAGCCTTCAAACTCAACCCAAGGGGCATTGAAATTCTGGTGAACGAGAGCGTACTGGCGTTTGAACACCTGGACACGGTGCTGGGCATCGGTAAGCAAGATGAAGCGCGCCAATTGGACATGAACGCCTATGAACGCCTGGAGGCTGTGAATCAATCGAAGAAAGACCAGCGAACTTTCGCCACACCCTTGCCGGATACCCCAAGCCGAACAGACGCTTTGGCGCACGCCTATAACACACCACCACCGACGGAATGGCAGAGTCACATCAAGGACAAAGGCATCGCGTTGAATTTTTTCCTTCCGCTGGTCGTGGTGGGAGCGTTCCTGTGGCGCTTGAGTCGCAGCATTCGCCAGGCTCACGCCACCCAGTGCACGCGCTGTGGCGAGCCTTTCCGCACCACGGACAGCGACGATACGACGGTGTGCTCCAAGTGCCATCATCTCTTCACGCTCAAGGATGGTCTTCACGCGGAGAGTAGAAAACGAAAACTGGATGAGGTCGCCGATTTCCAGACTTCTCAGCGGCAGATCCACAAGGCGCTAACGGTGCTAATGCCGGGATGTGATCAGGCATTCATTGGCGAGACGCGCGAAGGCTTTCTGGAATTTGTATTCCTCTGCTTTGCCCTCGGCCTGGTGTTAACCACCGCCCAGACCGTGCGATATCCCGGCGAGATCCTGCCTGATCCGGTGAGTACGTGGCTCTACATCGGACTGGTGCTGTTGGCGATTCTGTTCCTGCGCTCCTGGATCAAACTTCTTCCCCGCAAGGCCTAAGTTGCTGAAAGGTACGACCCATGGCACTCGAAGGTTCCCTCCGGGATTTTGACCTGTTTTCCCTCTTCAACATGATCAAGATCCAAGGCAAAAGCGGCACGCTGGTGCTCAGCCGTGGTCAGGAATTTGTGAAGATCTTTTTCGACACGGGTGAAATCGTTGGCTGTGATTCCAATCAGGTCCGCATGGAGGATCGCGTTGGAACCATGCTCGTGCGTCTTGGGCGACTGAGCGGCGAAGAACTGATGCACATTGTCCAACTTCAACGGCAGACCCTAAAACTCATGGGGACGTTGCTGCTGGAGAGCGGCAAGGTGACGGCTCAGGACCTACAGGACGCCTTGTTTAATCAAGCCATGGCCATCATCTACCGAACATTTAGGTGGAAAGAAGGCGACTACCGTTTTGATTCCATGTTGCCCCTCGATTTGGATAGGGAACATTTCCCTCCCATTCCCGTGGACACGGTACTCATGGAAGCCGCGCGCATCCAGGATGAGTGGCCCGAAGTGCAAAAGCGCCTGCCGGACCTCACGACGCCTTTGGCCAAGACCGTAAAGGGCAAAGCTATCAAACTGGATATTGACCGAGAGCTGTCCACGATCTTGGATGGCCAGGGCGGTAGCCATTCTCCTGGAAGTTCAGGACTCAGCCACGAACAAGAAACGGTGCTCACTTATTTCGAGCAACCGCAAAGCGTCCAGGATGTGCTCCTGGTGAGCCGCTACGAGGAACTGGATACCTGCAAGACCATCGCGGATCTTATTGATGGTGGCCTGATTGAGGCCATTCGGGACAATGTGGAGCGGCCTTCCCGACCTTGGACCACCGACAATCAAGTGGACCTGAAACCCATCGAACCGAATGGCCCTTCCAATCTATTTTGGCCGTGGGTGGCAGTGTTATTGGCTTTCCCATTGGCCACGTATGTGCCGAAAGGGCGCAGCTCCTTGAATCAGGGTTTGGCGAGTCTCCAGCCGGCGGATGTGAGAGAACTGCCCGATGTCGTGACGCGCATCCGTCAAGCCTGGGCGCTGCGAATGGCCGAGCCCACGGATGGCGGCATCGGGCTGGCCAAATCTCTGGGACGTCCCTTGGATGAATCCACGAACCCGGTGGCAGATTTGACCAAATACCCCGACCCGCTTTTTGCGCCGATTGTTACGGCTGCTGCGACAGCCACGGCCAAGACTGCGGATGCACCGATTGAAGGTGACAAAACGTCCGCTCCAACCAAAGGCAAATAGGGCGATGTTCGTTCACCAGCGCAATGGTTCCATCGAGGTCATCTGCGGGCCGATGTTCAGCGGCAAATCCGAAGAACTGATTCGCCGCGTGAAGCGGGCCCTCATCGCCCGGCAAAAGGTCCAGGTTTTCAAACCGGCTATGGATGATCGCTATGAAGTCTTCGCCGTTGCCAGCCACAGTCATCAAAAAATGGATGCCACGCCGGTCCGCCATTCCAGGGAAATTCGCGACATGCTCGAACCAGGTGTCGAAGTGGTGGCCCTAGACGAAGCTCAATTCATGGATGAGGGCGCCGTGGATCTGGCGGAGGAATTGGCAGATCGGGGTGTGCGCGTCATTGTTGCCGGACTGGATCAAGATTTTGCCGCGGCGCCTTTCGGCATCATGCCGATTTTTCTGGCGAAGGCCGAATTCGTTTCGAAGCTCCAGGCCATCTGCATGGTCTGCGGAGCGGTGGCCAGCCGCAGCCAACGCACCATTCGCAGTGGAGGTCTGGTGCTCGTGGGTGCCTCCGAGGCCTATGAAGCAAGATGTCGGCACTGTTACGAAAAACCCGCCTCGGAATCCAGAGCATTGATCGCGGATCCCTCCGTGGCCGGGGCGCCTTTTCCACCCAAACTGGCGGAGGGGTGATTTCAATATTCAGTCCTGAGTCCTGAGTCCTGGGGCCCTAACGGTGGCGCCTGCGGCGCCCTTGATTTTTAGTGCGGCCTTTGGCCGCCTCCGAATTGAACCCGGATTTTGCAGTTGTCATTGTTCCAGGCCGCTTCAGGCCTCGGACATCAGGCCTCGTTGTCGTGGGTCGCTATCGCATGCATGTGTGCA
>JAYVXV010000322.1:0-3361 GCA_043784905.1 Holophagaceae bacterium
AAAGTGCCCTTGCCACCCACCGTGTCAATGAGCCCTTCGCGTTCCAATTCGTCATAGGCGCGCTTGGTGGTGATAACGCTGATCTGTAGTGTCTGCGCCAGTTTGCGAATGGAGGGGAGCGCTTCACCTTCGGACAGATCGCCGGATAGAATCTGGGTCCGGATCTGTCGCAGGATCTGTTCGTAGATGGGACTTGGGGAGGCGTTGGACAGGAGGATTTTCATGGGCGTCTCATTCGTGCCTACTGTATATGTTCAATATGAACAGTAGGCACATGAACCCACCTTGTCAAGCAGCCCACGAGAGGTTTGTTTTGTTACCACGGCCTATCCTTAGTTCCATGGACGATCTCGCCTTTAAGGAGTGGCTGCGCACTGAAGGCTTGGCCCTGGGATTTGCTCAGGTGGGCTTCTCGTCTTGCGAACCGTTTGAATCCGAGCGAAGTCATCTCCAGTTCTGGTTCGACGAGGGTCGCGCGAAGCACCTTCCCTACCTCGATCCTGAAACGCTCGCGGATCCCCAGCGGGTGATGGCTGGTGCGAAGACAGCGCTGGTGGGCTTCTTCCCTTATGCACGGCCGGACGCCATTCCTGGTACGACTCCCGGCAGCCTGAAACTGAGCCGCTACCTGTGGGGTACGGATTACCACATCCTGCTGAAGCCGCGCTTGCAGAAGCTACTGGTGAAAGCTCAAACGTTACGACCGGAATTACTGGGGCGTGTTTGCGTGGATACAGCACCGCTGCTGGAGCGCCAGATGGCCGTCCGCGCAGGGCTCGGCTGGCAGGGCAAACACACGTTGCTTATCATGGGCAAAGATGGCTCTTGGGGCTTTCTGGGGGTTCTTTTGCTGGATGCGGCGCTACCACCAGATGCGCCGTTCACCGCTGAACATTGTGGCACCTGCACCGCCTGCATTGATGCCTGCCCGAGCCAAGCCATCACACCTTTCCAACTCGACCCAAATCGTTGCATGACGACCTACACCATCGAAACCGAAGCGGAGCCGCCGCCCGCAGTCGTCTCGGCCATTGCTTCGAGCGGCTGGGCCGCAGGGTGTGACATCTGCCAGGAGGTCTGCCCGTGGAATGCGAAACCGATTTTTGGTGATCCAGCTCTTTGGGGGCAACCCAACCGTCTCCATACGGAACCCGCATCCACCTTGAGTCTTAACGCCTCACAGTGGCGCGTTCGGACCCGCCGGAGCGCCCTGAGACGGGTGCGGGATCGGCATTGGCGAAAAACCGTGGCCTTGATTCTCAGCTTGAAATCACTGGGCACAGAAGGCGCAGAAAAAAGCTGAAGCTCGGAGAAGTAGTCGCGCCACACAGAGCCCGCTCACCAAAGGCGAGACCGCCGCGGGTGGCGGTGATGCCGACGTGGCCCCGAACTGGCGATTTCCGAGTTTGCTGTGAGGTTCTGTGCCCTCCGTGACCCGTTTTTTGGTAACGCCCCTGCAGGTTCCCGAACTTTCATTGGTGCAATGGGATCTTTTTCCCTATAACGGACATTCAGGACTTTTTTCAGGAGACCCTATCGATGCCCATGAAGCACTGGACCATTCAAGACGCCGCGACGCTTTACGGCGTGAAGGAATGGGGCAACGGGTACTTCGGCATCAACAGCAAGGGTCATCTCGAAGTGGCGCCCACGCAGGATGAGAATCTGGTGGCCGATGTCTACGAGATCGTCCAGCACCTGCGAAAGAAGGGCGTTCGCACGCCCCTGACGCTGCGTTTTCCGCAGATCCTCGCCGATCGCGTCATCGAGTTGAACGAGGCCTTCCGCAAGGCCATCAAGGAATTTGCCTACGACGGCTCCTACCAGGGCGTTTACCCGGTGAAAACCAACCAGATCAAAGAAGTGGTCGAAGAGATCGCCCGGGCCGGAAATAAGTACCACTACGGCCTAGAAGCGGGCTCGAAACCAGAGCTGATGATTGCCCTTTCCATGGAACTTCACCCGGATGCCATGGTCACCTGCAACGGCTACAAGGATGAGAGCTTCATCCGCATGGCGCTGCTGGCTCGCAAGGCTGGTCGCAACTGCCTGATCACCGTCGAGAAGATGACGGAGCTGCCCCTCATTCTCAAGGTCGCGAAAGAGCTGAAAGTCGAGCCCCTGCTGGGCCTCAGGGCCAAACTCAACGCGATGGGCAAGGGCAAGTGGGAATCCAGCGCCGGGGACCATGCGAAATTCGGCCTCACCACCCGCGAAATTCTCGAAGCCGTAGAGACCCTGGAAAAGCGTGGAATGTTAGAAAGCATCCAGGAATTGCACTTCCACATCGGCTCGCAGATCACCGACATCCGCAGCGTGAAATCCGCCATGAAGGAAGCTACGCGTATCTATGCCAAGCTGCGCAAAATGGGCGTACCCATCAAGTACCTCAATGTCGGCGGCGGCCTCGGCGTGGATTACGACGGCTCGAAAACGACCTTCAGCTCAAGCATGAACTACTCCATCGAGGAATACGCGGCGGACGTGGTCTACACCACCAAGGACATCTGCACCCAGGAACAGGTACCCATGCCGAATCTCCTGAGCGAGAGCGGCCGCGCCATCGTGGCCTATCACCAGCTCGTCGTGGTAGACATCATCGGTCTTATTGATACGACCCACACGAAATACAAAGTGGAACTCACCGGCAAGGAACCCCAGATTCTCAAAGAACTGGCCTACACCCGGGACAACATTTCCATCAAGAATTTCAGTGAAATGTACCACGACGCCATCACCCAAAAAGATGAGCTACTCACGCTCTTCAACCTCGGCTACCTGGGGCTGGAAGACCGCGCCAAGGGCGAAATTTTATTTTGGGAGGTCTGCCGAAAACTCTCGCGCATCCTGGGCAACAAAAGCTTGAAATACATCCCCGAAGAATTTCAGGATCTCAACAAAAGCCTGGCGGACAAGCTCATCGCCAACTTCAGCATCTTTCAGTCGGTGCCGGATCACTGGGCCATCGAGCAGCTCTTTCCCGTCATGCCTATTCATCGCCTGAAAGAACAGCCGACGCTATCCGCGACGCTCTGCGACATCACCTGCGACAGCGACGGCAAAATGGAAAAGTTCATTGATCTGAAAGACGTGCGCGACGAAATTCCGCTGCACGAGCCCAAGACCGGCGAACCCTACTACGTGGCCTTTTTCCTTACGGGCGCCTATCAGGACATTCTTGGGATGCGCCACAACCTATTCGGCGCGCCTAACGAAGCCCACATCATCGTGGACGAAGACGACGATTTCAAAGTGCAGCATATCGTCCAGGCCGACACCATTGACCACATGCTGCGCACAGTCCACTACGATCCCACCCAGCTCGTGCAAGCCCCCACCAGTCGCCGCAAAACCAGCGCCC
>JAYVXV010000323.1:0-10809 GCA_043784905.1 Holophagaceae bacterium
GCGCGGGAGGCATTGGAATTGCTTTATCACGTTTGTTCAATCCACCAATCTAGCCGAAAAAACCTGCCTGTCGCCGAATCCAAGGAGGTCCCCGTGACGCTTTCCATGAACGTGTCGTGGCTGAAGCAAGTGCTCGCACTCACGATGCTGGCGGCACCCGCGCTGACCCAGATCACACCCACACCCAAGGCCGGAGCCGTTCCACCCCCGGTCCAGGAGCCCGCCAACCGCGCCGATCCCGTCCTCAAGGCGCGGGTATCGGCCACGCTGGCGAAGCAGCCCATGCACTTTGAAGTGAACGCCGGGCAGACGGATCGCCGGGTGCAGGCCATGGCCCGGGGTGGTGGGTACGCGTTCTTCCTTACCCAAAAAGAAGCCGTGCTCAGTCTGCGGAAGCCTTCAACAACTGCGAAGAATTCGAGCCCCGACATGGTCCGCGATCTGCCGCCCCAAGCCCAGGAAAAGATCGAGAAGCTGGAGACCGCCACACTGCGCATGAAGTTGGTGGGCGCCGACACCTCGTCGCCGTGGATGCCCGAAGCAGCCCAGGCCAGCCGCAGCAACTATTTCATTGGCAACGATTCTTCCAAGTGGCGCACAGATGTTGCCCACTACGGCCGCATGCGGCAGAGGGGCGTATATCCCGGTACCGACCTCGTGTATTACGGCAACGGCGGCACGCTGGAATACGACTTCATCCTGGCCCCCGGCGCCGACCCGAGCCGCATCGCCCTGGACTTCAAGGGCGCGAAAGGAATGGACCTGCTGCCCAACGGCAACCTGGTGCTGCACACACCCAGCGGCGACGTGGTGAAAGGCAAGCCCGATATCTACCAGACCCTGGAAGGCCGCCGCGTGGCGGTGAACGGCGCATACCGGAAACTGGGCCTGCACCGCATCGGCTTCGAGGTGGATGCTTACGACCGCAGCCGGGAGCTGGTCATTGATCCCACCCTGGTGTTCAGCACCTATCTGGGGGGAAGTTCAGATGACCAGGGATTTGGTATCGGCGTAGACGCCAGCGGCAACATCCTGGTGACGGGCTACACCAGCTCCACCAACTTCCCCACCGCGGTCGGCTCCTTCCAAACCACCAAAGCAGCAAACCAGGACGCCTTCGTGGCCAAGCTGAATCCAACGGGCAATGCCCTGGTCTACTCCACCTACTTGGGTGGAAATTCAGTGGACCAGGCAAATGGCATCGCCGTGGACGTGAGTGGCAACGTCTATGTGGTGGGCTTTACATTTTCCCCCAACTTCCCCACAGCCAACGCCCTTCAAGGTTCACTTGCTGGGAGTTCCAACGTCTTCGTAACCAAGCTGAATCCCACTGGCAGCGCCCTGGTCTACTCCACCTACCTGGGGGGCGGTTCAGCTGACTACGGTTTGGGCATCGCCGTGGACCCCAGCGGCAACGCCTATGTAACGGGCTACACCGCCTCCACCAACTTCCCCACTGCCTCCGCCCTCTACGGCAGCCACGGCGGTGGAACTTGGGACGGCTTCGTCACTAAGCTGAATTCCACGGGCAGCGCCCTAGTCTATTCCACCTACCTGGGGGGCAGTGCGGATGACCAACCCATGTGTATCGCCGTGGACGCAGGTGGCAACGCCCTGGTGACGGGGTACACATTTTCCTCCAACTTCCCCACAGCCAACGCCCTTCAAGGCTCACTTGCGGGGACCTGCGACGGCTTCGTAACCAAGCTGAATTCCACGGGCAGCGCCCTGGTCTATTCCACATATCTGGGGGGCAGTTCAATTGACTACGCTTTTGGCATCGCCGTGGACGTGGGTGGAAACGCCCTGGTGACGGGCTCAACCTACTCCCCCAACTTCCCCACCACAGCCGGCGCCTTCCAAACCACAAATGCAGGAAACCCTGACGCCTTCGTGGCCAAGCTGAATCCCACGGGTAGCGTCCTGGTCTATTCCACCTTCCTGGGAGGCAATGCAACTGACTCCGGTCTCCGCATCGCCGTGGGCCCCAGTGGCAACGCCTATGTGACGGGCTACACCTACTCCTCCAACTTCCCCACCGCCAACCCTCTCTACGGCACGTATGCGGGATTCGGATACGCCGATACCTTCGTCACCAAGCTGAATTCCGCGGGCAGCGCCCTGGTCTATTCCACATACCTGGGCGGAAATTGGGAAGACATTCCTCGCGGAATTGCTGTGGACGCCAGTGGAAACATCTCAGTAACAGGCCATACCCAATCCTTAAACTTTCCCACCACGCTCGGTGCCTTCCAGACCACCAATGCGGGAAACTACGACGCCTTCGTGGCCAAGATCTCCACCTACGCTTACCCGGCCTCCGTGGCGGTGCAATCGGGTACGCCCCAGTCCACGGCCTTGAACACGGCCTTCGCAGCGCCCCTGGTGGCGAAGGTGGTAGATGCCACCCTGGCCCCGGTGCCCGATGTCACCGTGACCTTCACGGCGCCGGTTGCGGGCGCCAGCGGCACATTCCCAGGCGCGCTCACCACAACCACGGCGGTCACGGATGTGGCCGGTCTTGCCACGTCGCCCATCTTCACGGCCAACGGCACGGGGGGAAGTTACGCGGTGAACGCCACCATCCTGGACACCGCGACACCGGCTGTGTTCAACCTCACGAACATATCTGCGAGCTTCGACACTGAGCCCAACAACAGCTATTCCACGGCGCAGCATGTGAACGCGCCGGGCACGGTGCAGGGCTCCATCGGCGTGAACGGCGACATTGACTACTTCCGGTTGATTCTTCCCGGCCGCGCCACGGTGCGGGTCACGCTGACGCCGCCAACCGGGCTGCGCTACTTCCTGTACCTCTACAACCAGGTGGGCCAGATTGTTGCCCAATCCACCTTGCCGGGGGGTGCGACGCAGACCTGCACCTGGACGAATCCCCTGGGCGCGGGCCAGTACTGCTACGCCGTGGTGCGGGCGCCTGCTGGTGTCTTCTCCGCCAGCCAGCCCTACTCGTTGACGCTCACTTGGTGAGGATCGAACCAGGAATCGTTCACGAATTGTGCCGGTGGCAACTATCAGGAAGCCATCGGATTTCACACTGTCTTGGGTGTGGAACTACCAGTCATGAGCGAAGGCGCGAAGCGCCCGCCATGGCATCCCCTTCATCCCCTTCATCCCTGTGGAAAAGCTTTATAAACAGGGATGAAGGGGATGAAGGGGATCGTAGACAACGGATGATCCGGTCCGCGTGAATGAAGGTCCTGATCCGTGGAAATCCGCGCAATCCGTGGCCTCTTTTAAAGCTTTTGTTTCCAAATTGCCATCACGAAATCGACCCCGGCCCGCCCTTATCCCGCACCGTGATCCCCAGGGTTTTCAACTTGTCGTAAAAGGTGCTGAGAGGAAGCTCAATGAGTTTGGCGGCGGCGGGAACGCTGCCTTTCGCTTCCTTGAGGGCAGCCTGGAGCAGCTTCTTCTCGGCCTCCTTGAAACTGGGGATGGTCGCGGTGGCGCGGCGGTCCGTGGCAACGGCTGGGATCGGGTAGGCGGGAAGCACATCGCCGGGTTCCAGGCTCTCGCCATCGCTCAATACCAGCGCGCGTTCCAGGGCATTGCGGAGTTCGCGTACATTGCCGCGCCAGGGATGGGACTGTATCGCTTTGAGGGTTTCGGTGGGAAGAATCGGAGGTGCGCGGCCCATATCCGCAGCAAGATGTTCCAGCAGTGCCTGGGCCAATGCGGGGATGTCCTCGGGGCGTTCCCGCAGGGCCGGAAACCTGAGCTGGACCGTGTTGAGGCGGTAGTAAAGATCTTCCCGGAATTGCCCTTGTTCGATCAGCGCATTCAAGTTCTGGTGGGTGGCGGAAATCAAGCGCAGGTCCACCGTCCGCTCTTTGGTTTCCCCAAGGCGGCGCAGGCAACCCTCTTCCAGGACCTTGAGTAATTTGGGCTGCAGTTCCTGGGAGAGGTCGCCGATCTCGTCCAGGAATACGGTCCCCTGGTGGGCGACTTCCAGCAGGCCGGCCTTGGCCTGGGCGGCTCCGGTGAAAGCGCCCTTTTCAACGCCGAAGAGTTCCGCATCCAGCAGCTCCCGGGAAAATCCCCCACAATTCAAGGCGACGAAAGCTTCTCCCCGACGGGGTCCGTTCTCGGCGATCCACCTAGCCAGCAAGCCTTTTCCACTCCCCGTTTCGCCAGTGAGAAGAATGGTCGCTTGGGACTGGGCCACGCGCGTCGCCTGTATTTCGAGCTCGTGGATGGCTGCTGAGATACCCAGAAAAGGGTTACGGGGGCGCTTGGTGCGCTCCTTGGCCCGTTGGCTGCGTTCGGAGCGGCGCTGCTCCAGCAGGCGCTGGACCTGGGCCAGCAGCATGGGCAATTCCACCGGCTTGGTATAAACATGATCCGCGCCCAACTGCATGGCTTTCACAGCCATCTCCACGGTGCCGAAGCCCGTGATCAGGATGATGGGGAGGCCTGGATCTCGGGCGCGGAGTTTGGGCATGAGTTCCAGCGCATCGCCATCGGGCAGGCGGAAATCCGTGAGGACCAGATCCGCCTGGAAACTGGCGGCGGTTTCGAGGGCCTGGGCCACGGTCGCCGCTTCGGCTACCTCGTATCCAGCGCCGGAAAGATATTCTCGGATGCCGAAACGGATAGAGGGTTCGTCGTCCACCAGCAGGATGTTGGGGCGTCGCATGGGGTTACTCCCGGCCCGAGAAAATGGGCAGGCTCAATTCCAGGATGGCGCCCCCCTCCGGAGCATTGGCGCAGCGCAAAGACCCCCCGTGGGCTTCGGCGAATTTTTTGGCGATGCCCAAGCCGAGCCCGGTCCCCCCTTGGCGTCGCGAGAAAAAGGGCTCGAAGGCGCGGGAAAGATCTTCTGGCGCGAAGCCGGAGCCTTGGTCCTGGAAACGCAACTGGATCTCGGTCACCGCGTCGCGTACCTCCACCCGGATCTCGCCGCCTTTGGAGCTGTGCTGGATGGCGTTGTGCATCAGGTTGTCCAGGATCTGCCGGACGCGGCCCTGATCCCAGAAAACCTGGATGGGATTCGGTGGCAGCTCGATGGTGAACTTCAGGCTCGAATCCAGGGCTGTATGCTGCAGCAATTGGAAAGCCGTAGCCAGGAAGCAGCCCAGATCGAAAGCATGCGGACTCAGGATCACGGGCCTGCCAAGGTCCGTGAGATCGCTCAGCATGCTGCGAAGCCGCTCGATCTCGACCTTCAGAACCGCGAAGTGGGGCTCCAGGTCAGGCCTTCCTTTTAGCGCGGCCTGCACCGCTTCGAAGGTGGCGCTGATGCCAAAAAGGGGATTCCGGATTTCGTGGGCCACGCCCGCCACCAGTTGGTTGATGGCTTCCTGGGCGCGCACTCGTTCGGTCACATCCACACCCACGCTCCAGGAGGTCCAGCCTGGGATGGGTGCCAAGTCCGAGACGGACGAGAAGGCCAAAACGCGCTTCTCGCCATCTTTGCGGGTCAGTTCCAGCTCCCAGTCCCGGTACTGATTCCCCCGGCGGGCCCACTCCGCCATGATCTGCTCTCGGTAGCCTTGGTCCGGGTAGATCAGAGGCAGGATGTAGGGGAAAATACTGGATTCGCCCAACTCCGCCGTGGTCCACCCCGAGACCCGTTCCGCTTCATGGTTCCAGTACAGGAAACCGCCCTCCCGGTCGAAGGCGCAGAGCACCACCGGCATATGTTCCAGCACCAGACGAAGGTGCTCCATGGGTCCGTTCAAGGACATGAAGTCATCGCTGGGATTGGGATGAGCTGGTTGGTTTTGAGTCATGGGGGGACATGCAGAGCTTAGATCCAGGAGCCAGGATCATGCCAGCCTACAATCCCCATGCCTGAAGGGAATGTTTTAACAGCGTTCCGGATTTCGGAATCCGAGCTTCACAAAATTCCGGATCCCGGAAGCGAGACACAGGGCTGAGGTTATGAGGCATGAGGTTATGAGGTTCAATGCGGAGGCGGCCAAGGGCCGCGTCATCTAGTGCGCCAAAGGCGCACCGCTCGTACCTAGTACCTCACCAACTCAAACCTCAGTGCGCGCCCACCTTCGCCAGCAGCCGATGGCCGTTCACCATGCAGGTTTTGTGGGTGATGTGATGCTCGAATTCGGGGCGGAATTTCTGGAGCATGGAATCCATGGGGCCGCAGGCGGCGTCCCCTAGGGCGCAGAGGGTCTTCCCGGCGATGTTGGGCGTGATGCTGGCGAGCAAATCCAGGTCTTCCATTTTTCCCTGGCCGTGCTCAATGCGGTTCAGGATCATCTCCATCCAGTTGCAGCCTTCACGACAGGGGGTGCATTGGCCGCAGCTTTCGTGGGCGTAGAAGCGGATGAGGCGCAGGCAGGCCTGCACCATGCAGGTGTCCTCGTCCATGAAGATCACGCCGCCGCTGCCGGCCATGGAACCCGCATTGCGCACGCTGTCGAAATCCATCAGCGTTCCAAATTCCTTTTCACTGAAAACGGGTGCCGACGCGCCGCCGGGGATCACGCATTTGATTTTTTTCCCGGTGCTGGAGCCCCCCGCCAACTCGTTCATGATGAAGTCGAGTGGCAGGCCCAATGGCAGCTCATACAGGCCTGGGCGCTTGATATGACCGCTCAGACAGAACACGCGAGTGCCGCTGTTTTTCGGCAGTCCGATCTTGGCGTACTCCGCCCCACCCATGCGAAGGATGGGCGGAACCGCCGCCAAGGTCTCCACGTTGTTGATGGTGGTGGGCTGGCCGAAGGCGCCCTTGGCTGCCGGGAAAGGCGGCTTCACACGGGGTTCGCCGCGACGACCCTCTAAAGAATTCAGAAGCGCCGTCTCCTCTCCACAGATGTAAGCGCCTGCGCCGCGATGGACGATCAGTTCAAAATCCCAGCCCGTGCCGAGAATATCTTTGCCCAGATAGCCCGCATCCTTGGCTTCCTGGATGGCAAATTCTAGCTTTTCGATGAGCCATAAAAATTCGCCCCGTACATAGATGAAACCAGTCTGGCACTGCATGGCGAAGCCCGCGATGATCATGCCTTCAATGAGCTGGTGCGGATTATATTCAAGGATCGCGCGATCCTTAAAGGTGCCCGGCTCGCCTTCATCGGCGTTGCAGACAAGATAGCGGGTGAACTTTCGATCCGCAGAGTCTTTCGGCATGAAGGACCATTTCAGGCCTGCGGGAAAGCCCGCGCCGCCGCGACCCCGAATGCCTGACATTTTTACTTCTTCCGTGACCGCCACGGGTTCCATTTTGAGGGCCTGTTTTAGTGCCACATAACCTTCGTGCTGGTCCACGTAAGTCTTCATGATCCAGTTGTTCAAATCGCCCGCACCCCGAAGCATCAAGTTCGGGTATTTATCAGAGCCAAAGCCCTCGAAAGTGTAGCGCTGGGGATCGGGTTTGGTGCGGAAGGTGGTCATCAAATGTTCCTCAATCGGACAACATCATTCACTCAGCCCAAGCGCGGTATTCGCCACGCTTGCAGGCTTCGAGAATGTCGTTGAGTTTTTTGTCGTCAATGAACTCGTCATAGACATCGGCATTGACTTGCATGCAGGGCGCGCTGCCACAACTGGCCAAACATTCCGCTTCTTCCACGCTCCACATGCCATCAACCGAGGGGCCACCACCGGGCGCGCAACCCGTTTTCGCACACACCTTTTCGAGGAATTCCGCCCCGCCATTCAGGGCACAACTGATGTTGGTGCAGATCTGCAAATGGAATTTCCCCACGGGCTTTTTTTGGTACATGGTGTAAAAACTCGCCACGCCGAACACATGGCCTTCGGGAATGGATAGGGCGCGGGCCACGGCTTTCATCGCGTCCAGGCTCACGAAGCCGAATTCCCGCTGGGCGATGTGCAGGGCCGGAAGCGTCGCCGCCAGTTTGTCGGGATATTTTGCAGCGATGGCCTGAATTTCTTGGATGGCTTCAGCGTTGAAATCGGTGCGTTCAGATTTTGGCAGACGCTCGCCAGGGGCCAGGGCATGATCAGCGGTTTCGGGAGGCAGGGGATGGTTCATGGGCTCTCTCGCGGGAACCACCAGTTTAGCGGAGAGGCCCGGACCCGTCCTTCAGCAATCGCAGTCGCAATCCCCGCAGGAATCACAGCAGTCGCAACCATCGCAGTCACAACAACCGCAACCGCCGCTCTTTTTTACCTTATGTGCGGCCATCCCAGCCTCTTCGGGAAGCTCCGCCAGCAGCTCTTCTTCAGGCCCTTCGGCGGCGAAATACAACGGACGTACCAGCTGTTTGGCCCGCCGGAGAACGCTGCCCGCCGCCATAAGGTTGAACAGCAGTCCGTAGGCCTCGCCCAATCGGGTGTCCTCATTCATCCAAGCGGGGAAGAAAAGCGCCATGGGCAAGGCCAACACCCACACGATCGGCACCAACAGGGCTCTGGACCAGGCGTTGGAATCGCGCAGGGTGGCGGCGGTCAGGTCACCTGCTTTGGACGTGATTCCGTCCTTGTTGGATGTTTGGGCGGGCGTCTTGGCGCAGACCGCGCAATCTTGAGTGGCGCAGGTCAATCCGAGCCGACGATGAAGATTTGATCGCAGCCGTGACGCGAACAGAACCCGGTGAGCTTCCGAAATGGGCAAAGCCTGGATGGTCGCTTGAACCGCATCCCCAGCCTCCACCACGCGGGTCTGCATGACCTTGCGTTGTTCGGGGCTTGATGATTCGGTGATGTGCAGGGCCGCGCGAAAAGCGTTGAATTCGCCACGGCGAGCGTCTTTTGGCTCGTCTTCAAAAGCATCGAGCAGGTAGATCAGCGTGCCGAAGGCTTCGCCGAGTTCCTTCAACAGATGCGCCGCATCGTCTCTTTCAATCAGGCGCGCTCCCGCTTCAAAGAGCATTCCAGTGGCCTGGCGCGTGGGTTCCGCCACTTGATTCAACGATGCATCCACCTCCATTCGACCGCTGGCGGCGCCGACCTGACGCTCGCGCGAGGTTTGGGATTGAACCAGTGTTCGCAATTCTTCGACGGGTAGGTCCCAGGCCCGTAGATCCGCTTCGGCTTTGTGAAAGGGCGTCGTGAGCAGGCGCGCGGCGCCCCGGAGCGTGCGTGAGGGTGCATCCTGAAGGTGATCCGCCAACAGGCCCTCGGTGATGAAGAGGGTTGCCGCCGCCGCGAAGCTCAAGGCCAGGGGCGCCGACGCGGGATTTGGCAAGGCCAGGCAGTTGTAGGAGCGGTAAGCCTTGTCCACGCTTTCAGGACTCGGGCTCAGGGCGAAGAGCAGTTCCGCGAGAAAAACCGTGTCATGACTTAACAAAACCCTAGTGCGTTGGCCGTAGCGCGCGCCCAGGGTTTTGCAGGTCCCGCAATAGGCCAACCGCCGCTGTTCTCGAATGTCCGAGGGCTGTGAGCAGGTCTTCGCCTTCATCAGTCCGAACATGGCGACCTCACGAAAGATGGATTGGATGGTTGAATCGTGAATGGATCTTGATTCAACTGCGGTGAATTTGTCCAGGCGATATGGAGCGTCTGAGAAGCTGATATTAGAAAGCTGGGAGACGTAGGCATGAGCCTTCCCGAATTGAAACACCCCGGATACACGGTCCAAGACTGGAAGCTGTGGGAGGGCCGCTGGGAACTCATCAACGGCGTGGCTTATGACATGACGCCAGCCCCAAGCCTTGAGCATCAGCGGATTTCCTCGAAGCTCCATGCCGCGATCTGGAACGCATTGGAAGAAGCCAAGCGGAAATCGGATGGGGGTGAGTGTGAGGTCTTCGCGGCTCCGGTGGATGTCTTCCTGGGAGATGCGGTGGTTCAGCCGGATCTCGTGGTGGTCTCTGATCCTGCCAAGAAATCAGAACGTGGCATCGAAGGCGCTCCTGACCTTGTGGTGGAGATCCTGAGCCCCAGAACCGCGTCCAAGGACCTGACCCGCAAATGGTGGCTCTACGAGGCTGCCGGGGTGCCTGAATACCTGATCGTGGATCCCGAAGAGCGGGTTGGAAAGTTGCTCAATTTGGAAGCGGGCCGTTATGTGGAGATTGCACGGGTGGAATGGGGAACCGTGGTGGGGCTGCTGGGTGGGAAGTTGAGCCTGACGTTGGGCTGAGGCGGTTACGTCCCTTCAAAAAATGCAGTCCTCTCCGCAGGGACCGGGATGGGGCCATCTGCCCTTCCGTGCTGGGCTGCGGGCGCCGCTGATCCCTCCGCGCGCGGACGCGCTCCGGGGCGGCCACTCCCGCGCCATCCCGAGGGCTCGACTTGCGCCGCCTCCACAACAGCAAAAAACAAAACATCAGAAAAGCAAAAAGAAAAAGTTCTCTCCGCAAGGACCGGGATGGGGCCATCTGCCCTTCCGTGCTGGCTGCGCACGGCGCTTAACGCTGCGATCGCTGCGCGCTCTACGCTACGCCTACCTGCGCGCCATCCCGAGGGCTCGACTCCCTCCACCTCCACCAAAGATTTGGGCCGCCTTTCGGCGGCCCAATGGTGGAGGTGGAGGGAGTCGAACCCTCGTCCAAGAAACGCCGAATGGTGGCTCTTCACAGGCTTGTTCCGCTGGCGTGGCCTCTAGGGGTAAATCGCGGACGACCCACATCGAGGACTTTCCCCCTGATCTCGACCCGGCTGCGAGGGCGTTTCGCCGGGCCCATTCTGTTCCTTCCTCCAGCAGACCGAAGTCACCCGTTGGAAGGTTTTACGAGCCCGTTACCAGAAGATCGCGGGGACTCGCTCGTTGCTTAAAAAAATTAAGCGGCGAGGGCCAGTTCGAAGTTATCGTTGGCAGTTTTGTTTGGGCGGATTGATAAGGGGGCCATCCGTCCAACCCCCGCCTGCACCATGCACCCGAGTCATAACCTGTCGAAACCGGTCACCCCCGAG
>JAYVXV010000324.1:0-3348 GCA_043784905.1 Holophagaceae bacterium
GTCCGTCAAAATCTCCGGCCTGCACGTCTTTCATGTTCACACGCGCCTTGGCGGAAATCAGGCGATTGAAGACTTCTTCAGCCGACATTTCCAGAGAGAAAAACGCGCCATGAGCGCGCGTCATCAACGCCGACCTCAAGAGCCAATTTAGCGCCAGCGCGGTTTTACCCACGCCAGGTCGCGCCGCGAGAATCACGAGGTTACCGGGCTGCAGGCCTTGGGTCAGATGATCCAGTTTCGGGAATCCAAGTCGGAGCCCCGAAGAACCCCCGCCTTCCAGTCGCTTCAGCAAAGCTGGCATGGCTTCGGCTTCCACCGCAGCGATATGCTCCAATCCCCGTGCCCGCTGATCGCCTTGGGACAAACGGAAGAGATCCTGGGCGGATTGTTCAATGAGGCTTTCGGGCGGAGCTTCTTCGGCGGCCGCCTGGCGCGCCAGGCCCGCGCCGATGCGGATGAGATCGCGCAATTTTCGTTTGCGTCTGAGCAAGTCAGCCAGGATCTTGGGACTGCCCACTTCTTCGGCGCTGAGAAGTTCTACGAGCCCTGGAAATCCACCCACTTTGGCAAGGGCATCGTCCTGATCCAGCACGTCCTTCAACGTGAGCGCGTTGACCTCCAGACGGGCTTCCACCAGCGAACGTAGGCCTCGAAAAACCGCACGGTGGGCCGGATGGACGAAGTCATCTTCGTGAAGTTGAAAGACGATCTCGGCGGCATCTTTTTCAGAACCAGGCGCGCAGCAGGTAGCCAGAAGCGAGCGCTCCGCATCCACGTCCTCCGGCAACTGGTCCGGAAGCCAATCCACCGCCATCAGAGACCGGGAGGAACGTAACCGCCACCATTCACGTCCACGAAAATCGGGTTGGTGATGGCGATGGGGTACATGCCTTTCTGGATCTTGGCCCAGGGTGTGCCCACACGGTACGCGCCTGTCTGTGTGAGGGAAACCCCAGCCTCCACCACGATCCAAGCATCCTTGCTCGCCGCCAGGGTCAGCGGCACCGTGATGGAACGTTGGCGGAAATCACTACCGGCGCTGAAGGTCGAAGGATCAAGGGTCTGGACGACCTGACCGTTGACCACGATACGAATCTCGTCCACCGGCACCCAGTCAGGGGCGAAGAGACTGATGGAAACATTCACAGAACTGCCAGCGGTCAGTGCTCCGGGTCCTACACCGTTGATGCTAACATCCAGCAAAGGGCCTGTAGACGCAACCGCAGCGCCACTCTTTAGAGCTGTTTGAATGGCGCTCAAATCAGCTTCCGTGGGGATCGCACTGCCAATCTTCAAATAAGTACGGGAAAGCCCCACGGGGGTATCCAGGCTATAGATGCCCGAAGACAATCCGAGGCCCTTGATGAAATTGGTGGGTGTCTGCTGGTTCAGCAATGCGAACCAGTCCTTTCGCACCGCCTTGAATTCTGAAAACCAGGGATCCGGATTCGAGCCATCGAACCCTTCGGCGCGCAACAATTCCAACGCATTGAAACTGCCTTCCGTAGCACCTTGGGAAAGCGGCCCAGTGGCGTTCCACCAAGCATTCACCCCAACCCCCAGCGCAACCAGCGGATTGAAATTGCGCAGCGTGAAAAGCCCTTTGGGGCCACGAGGACGCTGCACCACCACATAGGAACCCTCGGATTGCGCAATAAAATCAGCCAGCGTCCAACCGGTGGAATTCCGAGCCCCGTGATTGCGCTCGTCGCGCGGCGCAGGCGTAAAAAAGGAGGCGGCCACGCCGTCGGTTGAAAGGGAAGTGCTGCGGACACCAAAGGTCAGAGGGTCGGTTCCGATGGAGGAACGAAAGGTCACATCCTCATTCGCGAGATTGAACTCACCAACGAAATCCTTGTAGGTCTGCTGGGCGTCCACAAAGCGGTCGTTCTCCAGAAGGCCCACCACGCTGACATTTTCAGCAAGCGCGGACGAAAGTTTTTCGCCTGGAAGCATTCCGCCCCCGCTCGCCTGGGAAGGACCCGGCACATCGAATGCCGCCCAACCCGTAAGAGCCGGGGGAGGAACCACGATGAAATTGTGGGACGACAAAGCCTGCCCGTCGAAGGCTTCAACTGCTTGAGTTTCCAAACGGCTTTGAGGCCCCCGGGTGGCATAGGCCGAATATTTTCCGGGAGCGAAATCCATGAAAAGGTTGCCGACCCCCAGAATGAACGAGGCTCCAAATGCTTGATTCCCGGCTTTGAATTGATAGCCCCCACTGTTCAATGCGATCACTTGCTTGGCCTTCGTGATCGGATCAAAAACACCTGCTAACGTTCGAGTCCGCTGAACATCGGGGTCCGCGGTCGGGGCAATACCCGCGAAGGTGAAACGCATGGGCTGAAAATTCCCCGTGAGAATATCCTTGGCTCGAGTCGTGAAGTTGTGGGTGCTCACTTTGTTCGACACAAACACATTGAGTGATGACGGTGCGGTGCTGCTAATCACATCTGCGCGTTCCGGCAACAGAAGTTCCAAGACGCGGAAGGTGTTGTTCTTATCCAAGGTGTTCTTAACAATCGAGAGAGGCGTAGGAATATCTGGGCGGGTGGTGGTGTCAAATCCATTGGTGAACAGGGTCTGGAGGTAGCTCTGATTACGATTGCGAATGAGCATCCGGTAGTTTCCGACTGGCAGGGCTGTGATGGCCAGGAATGGGGCACTGCTCGCGCTATCGGGGATCTCAAGCCACTCCACGCGCTCCAGATGCCAACTGGGGCTGGCCTCCGTTCCAAGATTCCGCTCGAAACGGACTTCCGATTGAAGGGCTCCACCCAAGGCCGCCGTACCCGCGGTTGTGTAACTCAGTGCACCCAGATCCTGGCTAGCCGAAGTAGCGCGATCCGCCAACATCAGGTTGAAGATCGAAATACTTGATGAAGGCAGGGAACCCGAGATGCTCGCGCCTCCTACCATGAAGAGCTTTCGACGGTAAGTGATGGATTGACCCGAGGCGAGACCGCCGCCCGGCAGGCTCCCCATCACCAGGCGCTGGAAAAATTTTGGGCGGTCCTCTGACAAACCATTCTGCGGGTCCGAAGCCACCAATAAATGGTCCCCACTAAGAGGCAAAATTCCAAGGCTCGTGTGTGAGTCCAAGGTTTCAGCAGCGGGCTCCACGCCCACCATCCCAACCATGGGCGCTCTCACGCTGGTCGCGAGGGGGTTGTTAAAATCGCTGCCAGGAATCTGCACACCCCAGGTGGCGGAGGCCCCCAACGGCAAAGTATTGCCGCTGGCATCTGCGTCCGCCGGGACCACCGCTCGTAGGCCCCCGCCAATCTGGTATAGGAAATCGCCAATATTCTTGACGGGGAGGTTTCCGCCTCCACTGTTCGAGATCGT
>JAYVXV010000325.1:0-3342 GCA_043784905.1 Holophagaceae bacterium
CCGGTGGCCGGAAAGGCATCGTGGCCTTTTCTCTGGGTAATTTTATCGCCAATCAGGATCGTTTTTACCGTGCGGACCTTTTTCCCGTGGCCGGTGGAGATAATCGAGACGGGGCCGCGCTTTGTGTAACCTTTTCTAAAGAAATTAATTTGGATGGACACGAGGTTGTAAGACTAAGAAATGCTAATTATGAGCCTCTATGGACTGAAAATAATTATCGGGATTTTCAAGCGGGCAAATCCCGGCGTCGCGAAATCCGAGTCCTTCGCGTGAACACGGCGCTCGCCTCGGCCAGGAAGGAAGTAGATCGCCTTCAGATGCCTCAACCTGCGCTGGGTCCAGAGGCTCAACTCGAAGCATTGTTAGTCGCCCAGGAACGGATGCGAACCTTGCTGCTGCGTAAACAGCGCATTGCATCCATTGTGGGTTCTACCTTCGAGGGGCCGTAGATGCGCGTGATCAGCAGATGGCGACACGGTGCGACCGCTGTGATCTTCCTTGGCCTGCTGACCGCCTGCGGTGGCAGCACGAGTTCGAGGCCTCTCCCTGGTTTCGACGCGACCCTGGTTCCGATCCACACTTACGTCAATTCCATACCCGCGAATCTACCTTTCGTCGCATTCCAGGATGGCGATGGCCCCTGGCAACCCTTGATTGGAAAGGATGGCGTTTACCAGGGTCCGGTGACCAATGGAGCGGGGCGCTACGGCTTGGCCTACGGCTACCTATGTACCATCGGAAGTTTTCATGCCGCCCAAACCAACCATCTGTTCTTCACCCTCAAAGAATCAGGTTCCTTGGATGTGGACTTCATTTGCGATCCACCACCCGGGCCGGATCCCGTGCTGTTTTCACTGGCGGGGCGCATTGATGGCCAGGGCGCTCAGTCAGGGTTTCTCGTGAGCAGTGGTGGCGCTCAATCCTTCGACGCGAATACCCGGAGCTATCAGGCAAAAGTGTTCAAGGGGACAGGGGATCTCGCGGGCTGGACCTTTTCGGATCCGGTCAATCAAGTTCCCTCTCGATTGTTTTTGGATAGGAGCAGGAACGCCCAAAGCGATGCCACTAAGGATGTTGATTTCAACCTTGACGGGTTTGCTCCAGGCCCAATGCAAACCATAAGTTATGGACCTGTGACAGCCGACGAACAGATCCGGGGTTCAGTGCTTTATTTCACGACTGGCGGTCAGTATCTGGGATTGACAGCGGGTGTTGAGCCCCACGCCTATGCGTCCTTTCCACCGGATCACGCTCTCAACGGCGATGGCTACGGATATGCATTTCTGGCCGCGACCACCGATCATTCCGAGCTCGTGTCCGGTGGCCGCGCCTCCCTGCCTGGAGCCCTTCTTGTCCAGTTCCCCAGCCCGGTGCCGCCCATCGAAGTGAGTTGGCCCAGCGGCGCTTACAGGCGCCCTGCGATGCGTTGGTCTTCGGTATCGCCGGAACCGCGCAGCCAGCAGTTCTCCTATTTTCAAAATGGGAATCAGGAGCAGGTCTATGCCTATTTTTATTTCAGTGGTGGCTGGCTGAATCAAGGCGTTCACCAATTTCAGACGCCGGATTTCACAGGCCTTACGGGATGGGATAACCGATGGGGTTTTCGCCAAGCCACGCCTGTAAACGTGAACCACGGGCAGTTCGGCCAATTTTCGAGCGGGGTCGGAAGTACCGCGAACTCAGTGTTCATGCGGTCCTTTCCGCTCATGCGGCTTGGGGCCGACTCGAACCGGGTGCAGGTTTTGAGCGCCGGTGGATTTCGTATCACAGGATTCGCGGTCGCCGCGTCTGGAGATTCTTTCACCGCATCAAGGCAGTTGGTCAGCACACCGTAGAAACTTGGACCGCAAACCAAGTCGTGTTCAAAAAGATAAAATAAACCGCAGATTTCCGCAGGTTCATGGTGGAGGATCTAGGTGTCTGACCAATCCTGAATCAATCATCCCGCTTGTGGCGGCTACCACTGGGGCAATGCACCCGGCAAAGCGACTCCAAGTGGAAATCATGAGTTTTTAATCTGCATAAATCTGCGGTTCCAGGTTTTTTTGATCACAATCCGATTTCAAAGTCCCAGCAGCGTCCGTGCTTCGGCTTCAAGTTTGTCTAGCTGGGCTGAGTCCTTGCGACTTTGTAGGTAGACCTTAAGTTTGGGCTCGGTGCCGCTGGGCCTGAAGGCCGCGAAGGCGCCGGATTCCAGGCGGAATTTCAGCACGTTGCTGCGAGGTATTTCCTGAGCGATGTCGCGGCGATCGGGACGATCAAGGATGGGTTCCACCGCGTTCTCGGGTCCATGCCACTCGCCGCTTTCAAAGTCTTCCCAGGCGACGACCTTTTCACCCCCCAGGGATTCGAGGCCCGCAGCACGGATTCTCGACATGGCTTCTGCGAATCTCTGAGCGCCGCCGGGCTTAGGGTCTTCAAGATTTACCAGGCGATTGTGGAAGGTGCCGATGCGTGTTTGCAACGCGTCCACGGCTTTGAATAAATCGAGTCCTTTGGCCTTGAAATGACCGATCATTTCCCCCACCACCAAGGCTGCGGTCACGCCGTCCTTGTCTCGCAATTCGTCGCTCAACAGCATCCCGAAACTCTCTTCGGCGCCAAAGGCGTAGGGTTCTCCGACTTCCACCAAGCGGTCCATACAGGCGGCGATGTTTTTAAAACCTGTGAGCGTCCACATCACTTGCAGGCCGTGATGGTGCGCGACCTCAGCGAGGAAATCAGAGGTCACCACCGTACTGATGCAGACACCTTTTCGGCCCTTGTGACTGCATAGGTAATCGAGCGTGAGGGCGGCGAGGTCATTGCCGCTCATGAGCTCCCATGTCCCCGCCCTTTTCGCCACGACGCCGATGCGATCCGCATCCGGGTCATTGGCGAGGATAGCATCGCTGCCGAGACGATCCGCGTCTGCCAGCGGTGCTGAGTAGGCGGCGATTTCTTCGGGGTTTGGGCGGGGCGCGGTGGGGAAACTGCCATCTTGAATCGCTTGTGATTCGCAGACATCTAGCGGCAGATTTGCTTGGCGAAAAAGCTCAGGTACGAAAGCGCCGCCGGTGCCATGAAAGGGGGTGAAGAGCAGTTTGGCCGCTTGGAATGGTTTCGGGTTTTGGCGGAGGCCGAGGCCTAGCGCAAGGTAAGCGTCTTCAAGGTCATGGGGAATAGGTTGGATGTGCGTGTCCGAACTGTCCCCTGGTGGTTCTGGCACCAGGGGCAAGATGGCAGCAGCGTTCTCGATCTCCATATCCCAGGGAGCGATCACCTGAGCGCCGCGATCATCGTAGGCCTTGTAGCCGTTGTAGGCCTTGGGATTGTGGGACGCCGTGATGATGATGCCGCAGG
>JAYVXV010000326.1:0-10754 GCA_043784905.1 Holophagaceae bacterium
ATCAACACCATCCAATTGGTGAACGATGGGAAACGGTGGTGGGTGACGGGGATTTCATGGGATAGCGAGGAACCCGGAAAACCCCTACCGACGCCACTTTCCAAAGATCGCGCCGTGCTTTCAGAATCAGAAGCGGGCAGTATGGAAGCCTTTCTTCAGCGTGCGGTACCGGCCTGGGAGAAGGGATACTTTGAACGCGAAACCGCAAGGAAAATGGAGACGTGGGGCAATATGGCCCAGGTGTGGACTACCTATGAAACGCGCACCAAGGCTGACGGTCCCGTCTCCATGCGGGGCATTAATGGGCTGCAAATGCAGTGGGATGGCCAGCGTTGGCAGATCATGAGCATTCAGTTTAAACCGGAAGATGCGGGCACCCCGTTGCCGAAATCTTGAACCCGAATGCTGTAACCGGCTCTAAAACCCCACTTCGGCCGCGCCGATTATTTTTCGGCTTTTGCTTTCTTGAACGAACACCACAGCGTGCATCTTTTCCCGCTTCCATTCTGGTTTTAGATGAATCGGGATGCTGACATCAAAAACGCCGCCCGAAGGGATGCCGGTGGTGTCTAGCCTTCTCAACTCGCGAACGACGGCTGCATGATGAAGCGTGTGACCGCCATTTTCGCCGCGCAGTACACGGCTTTCGAGGCCATCTTCGGTGAGCGCCAAAAGCACTTCGGTATTCAGCCCCGGCGAAGGTAAATGGATGTGCAGTACGTCTTGATCGAGGCTAAGGAGCACATCCCATTTGGGCGCCTGGGTGGCCTCTGTGATGGCGTGTCGGGCTTCTGAATTGGAGCTGCCAATGAAGGGGCGGGTGCCATCCACGATCATCTGGGGCGTATAAACGTTGGGCAGGTGCAGGGCTGCGGCATAGTCCCGTTGGCGATGGGTGAAGGCCGCGCTGTCGTAGTTGTCGCGCCATCCCAGGTAATCCCAGTAGTCCACATGAAAGCCCAGGGCGATTATTTTGGCGCCGGAAAGGGACAGATCGCTTTTCAGCTTCTCTAGCAGTTCATCCGCCGGTGGGCAACTGGAGCAGCCTTCAGATGTGAAAAGCTCCACCACCACCGACTTTGGCGCGGGCTTAGGCGTTGGCTGAACGACCATGAATGAAAAAAATGCAAAAGTTAGGATCAATGCTTCGCCTCATAGACCGGGAAATTGCCCGCACGCCAGGCCCGAAGGCCGCCTTTCAGGACGTAAATCCAGGTGAAGCCACGGGCCTCCAAAAGGGGTTTGGCCTTGTGAGAAATCTCATCCGTCTCATCCACGAGAATGATGGGTTTGCCCTTGGATTCTTTGTCTATTTCGGTCATCCGGTGCATCAGCTCCGGTAATGGGATGGAAACGGCGCCGCGAATGTGACCATGTTTTCCTGCGAATTCTTCAGCGGGACGCAAATCCAGGATGTACGGGTTCACGCCGGGCATGAGTTGTTCAAGTTGCATGGGGTCCAGCACGCCGCCTTTACGGGCGCGCAGCGCCGATGGGAGTTTGATGATCCACATGCAGAGCATCACCGTAATGGCCAGGGTCGCAATGGTGCCGGGAATCCAGATTTCAGGCCTATCAATCCAGGTATTCTCAGAAACCTGGGGGAGAAAAGTGATGCTAGCGATCATCCATGACATCGCGGCCCCTTGAATATGAATTTCCAGGAAGTATGACGCAAAACCCGGAACCTGCACGATTCCGGTAGCATCTTTCAGAGATCATCACCTTGGATCCGCATTGAAACACCGCACCCACACCCCACGTTTCTTTACCCTGCTGGCTTTGGCAGGATTTCTGACCGCCTGCGGAAGCAGCGGTCCAGAGCCCATCGCCTTGAGCCCCGACACGCCCTCGGTGCAGATTGGCGAGCGGCTTCAACTGCGTGCGACGCCCCAAGAAGATCTCGCCACCGAGCCCGAGTGGGAGCTGGCGGAATATAGTGGTGGCGGGCTTCTGGCAACCAAGGGCCTGACCACGACCTACCTGGCGCCGAATCATGCGGGGGTCTTTCATCTCACCCTTCGCGCCAAGCGGCCCGATGGCTCCAGTGTGAGGTTGAGCCGAGAAATCAGGGTGCTTCCGATCTTTCAGGTAGAACCCGCAACCCCCGTGTTGAATGCAGGTCAGGGGCAAATCTTCACCGCGAAAGTGAAAGGCCTATCCCGCAGCGATGTCACCTGGAAAGCTAGTGGCGGCAGCATCGGGCTGGATGGTTTCTACACCGCGCCTAACGAATCCGGTGTCTATAAAATCACCGCCACCAGCGCGGTGGACGCGACCGTCAGCGCTTCGGTGACGGTGGTGGTGAATTAACCCTGGCTGGCTTAGGAATCCTAGTGGATTTTGGGCTAATGGTTGCCTTCCCCATTTGATCATCCGCAGATGGCGCTTTGAGCGCACCGGTGTTCGGGGATACCCACGGGATGACTAACCTTCCTTGAGTGTCAAACCCAAACCTGAAGTGGGTAGTATCCCGGTAGGATTTCAGCATCAGTGGTGCATGGGCGATGAGGAAGTCGTCAGCCTTTTCCTGGGTAGCATGAATTGGATCCAGGTCTACCCACTCAATCTCGGGATAAGCCACCACGGCAGCGTCCTTTTCAGCGTTAGCGGTCTTGTATTCCATGTCCCGGAGTGCTTCACCATGCGGATCGACTCCAAAATGTTTGTAGGTCTCCGAAATGGCTTTTACACTGCGCCTTGCGATGAGTACATGCCCATTTTTCATGGGCTGAATCCCAAGAATGACTGGCGGAAAGGAGTGCCTTCCAAGTACGAAGTCGCGATCAATGCCCACAAGATCCACAGTATGGGTGGGCACCGGGAATCCATCCTTGATGATCCACAAAATTCCCGCTTTCCAGGATACGACCACGAAGGCACCTGGCACCCTGATGGGAGTATCCAGAATGGGGCTGAGCCCCGAACGAAAGGCGCTTGATTGGGCATACCTGTACTTGCCGTCCTGACGCACTGGCAGGAAGGCAGGCCCACCCTCCCACTCGATAGGAATGAGGTCTTCAAAACGCATAACGCCATCGGACCCCTTGCGCCACCACGCGCAACAGGAGGCTTCTCCATCTTTGAAAAATCCGCTACTGACGTTCATGCCAAAATAAAGGTTAGGCTTGTCCGTCTCATAGAGCCATTCCGGGAATCCGTGCGGGTCATCAGGCAAATTCTCGACTCCTGATTCCTCCAAGAGCCCCGTCTCATCCGAGCGTGAATAAACGAGTTTTTCGGCTACTATTCGGACAGAAATAGTGGTTCCATTCAAAACGCTGATTCCCATGGTTCTTGGGAGTGGGTGTATGTCTCGAAAGATACCCCTTTTGAGGTCCCCAATTTTCAGAGTCCTCCCAAAATTTTCGATTAGAGCTAGTGTTGCTCCATCCCAAAGAATTGTCGGCTGTGGGCGTTGTTCAGGCAAGGTGAACATCTGTGCCTGCAGGCGAAAACTGACCTGGATGGCGAGGCCTACAAAGGTTGAAAATTTACAAATACGTGCCATTAAATCACCCTAATGACGTAATTACCTTCAATCTAAAAAACAAGCTTATTTGAGTAGACAATTGGTTTCCCTCTTTATTTTAGTCGGGGTTATTAAGAGTACAATTGGCAACACAGGTGGTCAGGGCTTCTCTGGCCAACACGGCACAGGCCGGGCAGCTTCTAATTTTATTGTAATAGGTGTTTTGACACTCACAAATGCATTGTGCGGTCGAATCATTCGGATACTTTGCCTTGCAATCCACATTTGCATCAGGAACCTTGTCCGCTGTTCCATCGCCAGTGCACACCCAAGTTTGAGCGGCCTCGTCGAATATCCAAATGCATACGCCGGAAGTGTCCTTTTCCTGGATATGCCCTTGCGCTTGGGCGGCCAAAGGTATAGCAGTCAGAAAAATCAAACCCAACAAAGGTATAAATCTTACGTATATCGTGCATGGACTCACTCCAATTATTCAATGGACTACGAGCCTACCATTCCTCTGTGAAAGGTCCGTGTTAGGAGTTGTAAAGGTTCCCCCATGGGCGCTACCCCGGCAGAATCAATCCCAACCTCTCCGCCAATTCGCGGAACTCACCGGGGATGGGCGCTTCGACGGAAATGCGCACACCGCTGATGGGATGGTCCACCGCGAGTTTCCAGGCGTGCAGCATGGGGTGGGGCAGCTCCAGGGGCTCTTTGTCCTTGTCCTGCCATCGCATGGGGCCGCCGTAAAGGCCGTCGCCCAGCAAAGGGGCTCGCAGGTGCTGCAAATGCGCACGAATCTGATGGGTGCGGCCCGTGAGCAGCTCGCATTCCACCAGCGCCACGCTGGGGGTGCGGCTGATGATTCGGATGCGTGTTTGCGAAGGCCGTCCCGCCGCCGCGATGGTCATGCGCATCCGATCCGTCTTGTGCCGCGCGATGGGCTGATCAATGAGCAAGGATCCTAACTGGGGCAATTTGGGGGAATGGCGCACCAGGGCCAGATAACGTTTTTCCACGCTGCGCTCTCGGAACTGGGTTTGCAGGCTGATTTGCGCTTCGGGCGTTTTTGTCAGGCAAAGACAGCCCGAGGTGTAGCGGTCCAGGCGATGCACCAGCCCCGGCCAACCGCGTGGCGGCTCTTCTTCCTCCACTTCGTCGCCTTCAATCCCTTCGGCCTTTGCTTCAGGTAGCGCGGCCTTCAGGCGCCCGAGCAGGGCATTGACCACGGTTCCGCTCTGGTGCCCCGGACCCGGATGCACGACCATGCCGCAGGGTTTGTCTACGATCCACAGCTGGGTGTCCTCGAAAAGGGTGGGGATTTCGATGAGTTCGGGATCCATGTGGCGCGCGGGCGGTGTCATGTCCGGCAGTTCTGTTTCGACGATGTCGCCCACTTTCAACTTGGCGCCGCCTTTCGAGGGCACCAGGCCATTGATGAGCACACGCCCCTCGCGAATCCAGTCATCCCATTTGTTGCGGGGAACTTGGGGAAATTGATCGGACAGGAAGCGGTCCAGCCGCGGATAAGTCGAGTCGAGTTCAATGCGCATCAGGCTTCCTTCGGTGTTTGAAAAGGTGCACGGCTGCGCGATGTCACCCAGATGACGATGCCCAGTGCGATGAAGCCGATGGCCGTGAGACGGCCCGTGGAAAGCCAGTTGAGGCCGAACCACACGCCTCGATCCAGATCGCCACGCCACGTTTCGATCATCATGCGGCCCATGCCTTCGAGTACGAAATAGAGCGCGAAAACCTGGCCTTCAAATTTGCGTTTGCTGCGCACGAAGACCAAAAGGCCACAGATGAGTAGGTTTGCGCCCAAGTGGTAGAGCTGCGAAGGGTGAAGGTGGATGCCCAGGGGCGTGCCCGAAAAACGGAAAGCATCAGGATTCGTAAACGTCACGGCCCAGGGAGCGTCGCAGGAGGTGCCATAGCAACAGCCCGCCATGAAACAACCAATGCGACCAATGCCTTGGCCTAACGCCACAGCGGGGACCAGCGCGTCGCCAGTCTTGCGCAGCGGCAACCCGGTCTTGAGCCGCAGTTTCCAAAAGAAAACAATCGCGGCGGCGATGATGCCGCCATGCACCGCGCCCCCAGCCCGTAAAGTGCCAAGGCTGAACTCCTCTCGAAACGGGGTGCCATTGATGAGATCCACCAGAATCATCAAAACCTTGGAGCCCACCACACCCGCGATGAGCACCGTGATGGCCAGATCCGAAATGGTATCGCCGGAAAGTCCGTCCAATCGGCCCTGACGGCGGGCCAGAGCCAGGGCGCAGAAAAAGGCCAGCGCCATCATCAGGCCATAGGTGCCCACCTCGAAACTGCCAATGTGGAAGAGGACTGGATGCATTAGGAATCCTTCATTTCTTTGCGTCGTTGGAAATTTCTTGTTGGGGTTCGGCGGGAATCTCGCGGAGCCTTGCTGGCGGTAGATCCAGATCCTTGATCTCGAAGCTGATGATCTCGCCGTAAGGCCGCAGCAGGGGCATGAGCCTGGTCACCACGAGTGGCCGGAAGGCCGCATAGAAATCCTGCGCCAGCCGGTCTTTTGGTTTCCCCGAGATCTGGAATTCCCGCAACTTGCCGATGGGGATTTCGATAAGGGTGGCATTTTCAAGATGCGCCGAAACCGTCTCTAACACTTGGTTTCGTACGGCCTCGGGCAGGGGACCATGGTTCACGGGCGGCGCCGGAGCGAGCCTCACTGCGGCGTTAAGGCGATGCAGGGTCCAGGCCGCGTAAAGGCTCACGGCCAGGAGCAAGGATAGGCCAAACACCATCCAACGGCGCTCCGAGGGAGGTGCGGCGCCTTCAAGGTTGTGGAACGTTTCGGTCATAAATTCTTTAGCGGAAAATTGGCGTGAAGCGTGGAGCGTGTCAGGCTCGAAGCGGAGGGGACCATGGGCATGGATGGCATCAGAGCAGGTGAATTGGCCCAGCGGCTGAATGGCACGCTGTTCCATTGTCCCCCGGAACGGCGCCTCCACGAAGTGCTGCCCCTAGAACAAGCTGGGGCGGCGGCTTTGAGTTTTCTTGCCAATCCCAAGTACAGCTCCAAAGCCACCCAATCGGAAGCAGGACTGTTGCTGGTGGATCCTTTCACGAACCTAGGGCGTTGCCCCGTCCTGGTGGTGGAAAATCCCTATTGGGCCTTCGCGCAATGCATCGAATGGCTGCACCCCGAACCGACGCCCCAGTGGGAGCAGACGCCCATTCATCCCACCGCCGAAATCCACGGCAGCGTGCGGATCGGCCCGGGCGTCACCATCGGCGCTCGAACGGTTTTAGGAGAAGGCTGTACCCTTCATCCCGGTGTCCACGTTGGCGATGATTGTGTGTTGGATGAGGGCTGCGAACTATTCCCCGGTGTTGTCCTTTATCGCAGCACCAAGCTCGGCAAGCATGTACGCATCCACGCGAATTCGGTGCTCGGCAGCGATGGCTATGGCTACGTGATGGTGGACGGCCGTCACCAGAAAGTCCCTCAAGTGGGTTGGGTCGAGGTGGGCGACGAAGCGGAAATTGGGGCCTGCGTCACCGTGGATCGCGGCGTGCTCGGACCTACTCGAATTGGCGCGGGCACCAAGGTGGACAATCAGTGTCAGATCGCCCACAACGTACAAATCGGCGAGCACTGCCTCATCGTCAGTCAGAGCGGTATTAGCGGCTCCACCAAGCTAGGGGATTACGTGACCCTGGCGGGAAAAGTAGGCGTCGTGGGCCACATCGAAATCGGCGCCCGCAGCATCGTCGGCGGTAATAGCGTGGTCGCCAAGAGCCTGCCAGAGGGCAGCTTCGTGACGGGTTATCCGGCGCGCCCTCATCGTGAATGGATGGAAGCTCAGGCGGCATTGAATCGCTTGCCGAAGACATTGAAGCGATTACGGGAAAGCAAGCGATGATGCGCGTGCCCGTCATGGAAGGCCTTATTGACCGTCGGGTGTTGGTCAATTTCAGAGCGGATCCTGAGGTCGTGGCGCGCCTGCTGCCCGCACCCTTTCGACCCAAACTTCAAAACGGATTTGCGGTCGTCGGCATTTGCCTCATCCGACTCAAAGGCATTCACCCGGCCTTTCTGCCCGCCTTCCTGGGCGTGGGTTCGGAAAACGCCGCGCATCGCATGGCCGTTGAGTGGGAGCAGGATGGCATTTTAAAAGAAGGCGTCTATATTCCACGCCGGGACACCAACTCTCGGTTGAACACGTTTGTGGGTGGGCGGATCTTTCCAGGTCTTCACCACTTGGCTGATTTCGACGTGGAGGAGTCTGCAAACCACATTGAAATTCGGCTTCGCAGTCGGGACGGAAAAACAGAAGTGGGGTTAAGCGGAAGCGTGGTGTCCGACCTTCCTAAAGATTCCATGTTTGGCAATCTGGAAACGGCTTCGCGATTCTTTGAAGCGGGCGCGCTAGGCTACTCCGCCACCCTGGATCCGACGGTATTGGATGGCCTCGAATTGCGCTGTGAGGGCTGGAAGGTTGAAGCCCTTCACGTGGACCAGGTGCGATCCAGTTTCTTCGAGGATCGCGCTTGTTTCCCGGAGGGCAGTATCGAGTTCGATTGCGCCTTGCTCATGCGCGGCATTCCGCATTCGTGGGTAGGGCACCCGGATATTTGCTGCACGGCGGTTTAATGCCGTCGCTCCCTTCCCTTCCTCCGCTCCCCATTGACCCGCTGCTGCCGCAGGTCATTGCCTCGTTGCGAGCCAACCCGAATCTGGTGCTCACCGCCGATCCCGGCGCGGGGAAAACCACGCGAGTGCCCCGCGCTTTGCTGGATAGCGGGATGCTTGCGGATGGGGAATGTTGGGTGTTGGAACCCCGGAGATTGGCCGCCCGCCTCGCGGCCATGCGGGTGGCCGATGAACTAGGAGAGGCCCTTGGTGAGCGTGTGGGCTACGCGGTACGCTTCGAGCGAAAAATCTCTAAGGCCACGCGCATCCGCTTCGTTACAGAGGGCCTGTTGCTGCGTCGCCTGCAGGGTGATCCACAGTTGAAGGGCATCGCCGCAGTCGTGTTGGATGAATTCCATGAGCGGCATCTGCACACGGATCTGGCCATCACGTTGCTGCGACGCATGCAAATAATGGATCGTCCTAACCTTCACCTGATCGTGATGTCGGCGACCTTGGATGCGGGCCCCGTCGCGGCGTTTTTGAACGCGCCGGTGTTGCGCAGCGAAGGCCGCGCTTACCCGGTGGAACTGCGTCACTCAGGCCGTCCCGATGACCGCGCTGTTTCGGTTCAGGTGGCCGAAGCGGTGGAGCAGATCTACCAGGGCGGCATGAAGGGTCACACCCTGGTTTTTCTTCCTGGCGCTGCTGAAATTCGTGCCTGTCTGAAAACGTGTGAAGGCATCGCCCAGCATTTTGGATTGCGTATGCTCCCGCTTCACGGCGAGCTGAGCGCGGACGCACAACAACAGGCCATCGCGCCATCCGCTACGCCGAAAATCATCCTGAGTACCAACGTGGCCGAAAGCTCGGTGACGCTGGATGGCATCGGCGCGGTGGTGGATTCTGGGCTGGGCCGCGAAGCCCAACACTCGCCCTGGAGTGGCCTGCCGAGCTTGCGCACCACGCGCATCAGCCAGGCCCGCTGCATCCAGCGCGCGGGCCGCGCGGGCCGCACGGGGCCGGGACTCTGTGTACGGCTTTTCACGGAAAGCGATTTCAAGGCAAGGCCCGATTTCGACACGCCGGAGTTGCAGCGTGCGGATTTGGCTGAGCCGCTGCTTTCCTTGCATGGCCTTGGAATTTCCACGCCATCCGAGTTGGATTGGTTTGAATCTCCGCCTGATCCTTCGATAGAAGCGGCGGAAAAATTGCTGCGCTGGCTCGGCGCTTTAGACGAGGCGGGAACCCTGACCTCGGTGGGTCGGGCCATGCTCATGGAGCCGCTGCATCCGCGTCTAGCACGTTTGGCCGTCGCCGGTGATGAAGTGGGGATTCCGCGCTTGGCTCGGCTCGCGGCGGCGCTGTTGGAAACGGGTGATCTGGAAGCGCGACAGAATCTGGATCGGGGTTCGCCACGCTCCGGTCCGCCGGTCCCCTCGGATTTATTGATTCGCCTGGATCAATTCCACGAAGCCGAAGCCGCCAACTTCAATGCCGGTGCCTGTCGCGCCGCGGGCCTTGATGCGAGTGCTGTGCATCGCGCCCATCAGGCGGCAAAAAGTTTGTTGCGGGATATTCCGAAACGCGAAGAACTCGCTGAACCTGCTGAACGTCTCGATGCCGAAGCTCTTTTGTTGAAGGCCCTGCTACGGGCTTATCCCGACCGCCTGGCCAAGCGCGGCGGCGGCGCGACCGTCTCCTTTGTCGGAGGGGGCGGTGCCACCATGGATCCCCGCAGTCGCGTTAAATCCGAACTGTTGTTGGCGCTGGAAGCCGATCAGATCAAGCGTGGGGCCGGGAGCGAAACCAAGGTTCGAATCGCCTCCATGTGCGAAGCGGATTGGCTGTTGGACGCTTTTCCAGAACGATTGAAGGACAGTGAAGAGCTGCTCTTCAACGCCTCAAAAGATCGCGTGGAGCGTATCACGCGGCTCTGGTTTCAGGATCTCTGCATTGACGAAAGTCGCGGCCCCGTCCAGGGCGATCAACCCGGGGTCGCGGATGTGCTCGCGGACGCGCTGCTTCAAAAGGGACTCGGCGAGGACCAGGAAAAAGTGGACCGCCTGCTGGATCGCGCAGCTTTCCTTGCGAAACATCGTGAGGATTTAGGCCTGCCGGATCGCGAACATTTTCGCCATCAATTGCTGACCAAGGCCTGTGAGGGGGCCGTTTCGCTGCGGGATCTGAGAGCCATTGATTGGGCCTGGTCTTTGAAATCCATGTTGGGAGACGAGGCCGCGCGCTTGCTGGAAAGTTGGGCTCCCGACTCGGTGCAGCTCCCGAAAGGCCGCCCCGCAAAGATCCACTACGACGGCGAATCACCCTGGATCGAAGCGCGGCTTCAGGAATTCTGGGGTCTCAAGAAAAGCCCCGCCATCGCGGGCGGCGCGGTGCCTCTGGTGCTGCATCTCCTGGCGCCAAACATGCGCGCCGTGCAGGTGACCACGGACCTCAAAGGCTTCTGGGAGCGGGTCTACAAGGAAATCCGACCGGGGCTCTCCAGGCGGTATCCCAAGCATCATTGGCCGGAGTGAGGCGGATTCGTGTGCAAGGAATAAACCCGGATTTTGCAGTTGCCATTGTTCCAGGCCGCTTCAGGCCTCGGGCATCAGGCCTCGTTGTTGTGGGTTGCTTCGCATACATGTGTGCGAGATG
>JAYVXV010000327.1:0-3330 GCA_043784905.1 Holophagaceae bacterium
TCCACGAGAAATTCCACGTCGTCCACGAATCCGAAGAGGGCGCTTCGGCATTCAGCATGAAGGTAGTTGTCATCCTCGGCGACAATGCGGATTCGGGGATGGGACAGGAGAATCGCTTTCAGCCTGGTGATGCATTCGGTCCGGCTGCCCTGGAAGGTCCAGGGTTCGATGGCATGGCCGGGGCTGGGATCCTGGCTGCACACGGCATTGGGTTTGGCTCCGCAGGGACGCAGCCGACCCTGGACGAGACCCAGTTCTGGCGAGTGCCTGCGAGACAGAACACCGCGGTAGGCGAGACTCGCTGTGACAAGGCCCGCGACCGCGAGCACCCCGTAGGCCAACCAATCCCATCGCATCATGTTCTCCCTTGCAGAGCCAGCTCGGTGCCACCGATAACGGCCCTGTGGCGCACCGAAAACTTTCTATTTCTCCAGTTCCTTCTTCCGGGTCTCCACCACGCGCTCGGCTTCTTTGCCCACCAGTTCTTGGAGGTGATGGAAGGCCCAGGTGAAGGTGCCGACGCCCATGGTGAGTGAGCGCAATTCCACGATCACGTCATTCATTTCCGCCTGGGGCATGTAGGCGCTCACTACGTCCCATCCATTCCATCCGTCGCGGCCGTTGAAGCCCAGGATCTGGCCCGCTCGGCGCGTGGAGACCAGGCGCTGGGCCTTGGCGGTGAATTCGTTGGGCACGGCGATGTGCAGTTCGAGGATGGGTTCCAGCAGCACCGGATCGCATTTGGGAACGCCTTCGGCCAGGGCCACGCGGGCCGCCTGCTGGAAGGCTGCGTCCGAGCTGTCCACGGAGTGATAGCTGCCGTCGTAGAGGTTCACGGCGAAGTCCACCATGTTGAAACCCAGAGGCCCGCGCTTCATGAATTCAAGCGAGCCTTTTTCCACCGAGCTGTAGTACTGCCTGGGTACGGCCCCGCCCACGACGGTTTCCGTGAACTCAAAACCCGCGCCCCGCGGCAGGGGCTTGATGTCCACATGCACATCGCCGAAGGCGCCGTGGCCGCCGGATTGGTGCTTGAAGCGCCCGTGCTGTTTGACGGATTTGCGGATGGTTTCTTTGTAGGGCACCATCGGGACTTCCGAACTAACGTCCACGTTGAAGCGGCCCTTGAGTTTCGAGAGCGCGACCTTCAGATGGATCTCGCCCTGACCCCAGAGAAGCTGTTCCTTGGTTTCAGAATTCTGCTCCAGCGTGAGCGAGGCATCCTCTTCGCTGAGCTTGTGCAGGGCGCCGCTCAACTTCACTTCGTCGCCGGCTTTCACGGTTCTAATGGAGATGCAGGTAAGTGGCTGCAGCGCCGCAGGCCAGGCCAGTTCCACGGCTCCGGTGGGGGCCAGGCCCATTCCCGTGCGCGCTTTCTCCAACTTGCCCAGGGCGACGATCTCGCCCTCCACCGCCTTTGAAATTTTGGCGTTGGTGGCGCCCTGGGTCTTGAACATCCCGCTCACGGCCATGGCGTTGAGGGCCATGCCATCGGAGAGATCTCCGCGCCAGGCGCGGACGAAGCTGAGCTTGCCCACGTGCTGGGCGTGGACGGTCTTGAACACTTGAACCAGCGGCCCTTTCTTCGGGATGTTCAAGCGGTCCGCGGTGACGGAAGGCCCGGAGGTTTCGTGGCGGAGGGCTTTGAGCAACCGCTTGATCCCCAGGTCCTGCTCCGCGCTTCCGAAGAAGACCGGAACGATGAGGTCGGACTGAAGATCCTTGCGCAGATCCGTGTAGATTTCGTCCAGGGGCGGAACCGCGTCTTCCAATAGTTCCTCCATCAAATGGTCATCGTGATCGGCCAGAGCCTCCAGCAGATGCTGCCGCTGCTCGTGCTCTTCGGGCAGCAGGCTCTCGGGCAGCTTGACGAGATCGGAATCCTTGCCGGGCACGAACTTGTAGGCTCGTTCGCTCACCAGGTCCACGTAGCCGGTGATCTGATCATTGTCGCGGATGGGGATCTCGCGCAGCACCAGGGGCCGTTCGCTCACGGACTGGAGGGCCTGGAGCACTTCGCCCATCTTCACCAGGTGGGTGTCCACTTTGTTGATGAAAACGATGTGGGGGATGGAATGGTCGTCCAGGAATTTCAGGATCGTGGAGACCGTCAGCGCCCGGTAGGGATCGGGCTCGCAGACCACCACCGCCACATCGGCCACCATGAGGGCGTTCAGGGTCTCCTGGGTGAATTCCACTGAACCGGGGCAGTCGAGAAAAGTCCAGCTTTCGCCTAGATATGTGCAGGAGGCCACGCTGGTCTCCACACTCATCTGACGGCCACGGGCCTCGGGAGAAGGATCGCCCACGGTGTTGCCGTCCTTCACGGCGCCCTTCCTGGGAATCGCTCCGGCCGCGTGCAGCAGGCTCTCCATCAAAGAGGTCTTACCCGAAAGGTAAGGCCCAACGATGGCCGCTACCCGCGGCGCCGACACGCTTTTCCCTGTCATCTGGAACTCCTTGTAGCCTTAGATGGCACAAGTTTCCCCTAAGGAGGGTGGAAGGCAATGGAAAATGGATCACCTGATTCCCAGAGGCCCACTGAGCGCTCACCTCGGAGGCAGGCTGACTCGGACGATTGGGTCCCGTGAGTCCATATGGCATCCAGGTTCCCCTTCCTCGTGAAGAAAAAGATTCCTGATTTTCGATGAACTCAGCCGAAAATACTTGCTCGCAACTGGCGGCTAGATATCGTTTTTTTCTTATATTTACAATAAATAATTCAGCCTGATAAGTTAGTATTGATCCTGTTATTAGTCAATTTGTGATTGATTTTGATCGCTGTCAGATCAGAAGTCACACGAAGGTTGATAGGTAGTCATTGCCTGGTGGGAGAAGGCAACCTATGCTAGGGATCTTATGCGACTCGATGGAATCATCCCCAGACTCGTTTTGATTCCGGCCCTTGGATTAGGTTCAACCTTGGTGGCTCAGAGGGGATTGATCCATAACTTCCACTCCGAGACCAGTTTTACAAACATCCAGTTGGGATCCGTGGTTCCCAACATTCTGGCCGGCACGATGTCCATTGACCAGGCCAGCGCGCGAACAACGACAAATGGAGTCTTCGCATCCACTCAAGGAGCGGTTGCCTCGGTGGGAACTTATGTGTTCCAAATGAATGGGGTCCTATTTAAGAACAACGCATTCCCTGCAGTAAATGGCAATTGGTTTGCCGACTACTGGATGTACCTAGGAAATGCCAACGTCACTACCCTAAAAGCAACTCAAAGGGATCCAGCCTTTGCCGGTTCAACGGTGGCCACACCCGTCTCTTACACCGCGAACATCACGTTGAATCGAGTGGGTGGCGGGGCATCCATGGTCTAC
>JAYVXV010000328.1:0-10653 GCA_043784905.1 Holophagaceae bacterium
ACATGTGTGCGAGATGGCTAATCCAAAATCAACAACGATGCCTGAAGTCTGAGGCCCGATGCCTTCTCGCCTTGAGCCCAACTGCAAAATCCGGGATAAAGAAGCCTCACTATAGAGACGCAGAGAGCACCGAGTTGGTCCGGGCTAGGTGCCTAAAGGCAGTACTCGCCGTCGCTCAACAACGCAGTAGGTGTTCGCACTAAATCAGCAGTTCTCTTTGTCCTCCGTGTCTCTGTGGTGAACTATCTTTTGATCACAATCGAGCTTTATTTCCGTTTTGGTTTGATATCCGCCGGTTCGCTTTCGGTCCGCACCAGCGACAGAAACGCTTTGGCCGCGTGGGAGAGGGTGTCTTCGCGGCGGTACACCATGCGCAGCGTTTTCTCAATGCGCATGCCTTTTACCGGAACTTCCACCAAGGTGCGCGCGTCCAAGGCATCCTGCACCGAGAGCCGAGGGAGAATCGCGAGGCCCGCACCGAGACGGACGAAGTCCTTGATGGTCTCCAAGGTTGCCAATTCCATGGCGATGTTCAGGGGTGTGCGTGCCTTTGCGAACAACTCGAAGATTTGAGTCCTGGCGGGGGTTCGGGCGTTGTGCGCCACGAAGGTCACTTTTCCAAGCTCCTTGATAGTCACGTGATCGCGGCGAGCAAAAGGATGGTCGGGAGGCACCACCAAGACGAGCTCATCTTGGTGGACCGCCAGGGATTCCAAGCCTGATTGCGGCGGATCGTAGGAGAGAAATCCAAAATCCAGATTGCGTTCGAGCACTTCGCTCGGCAGCCGCTCCGATAGGTGGCGCTCCACCTGGATTTTGATCTGCGGATACGCGGAACGATAGCGCAGCAGCAGGGGGGGCAGCAGGTACAGGGAGGTGCTTTCGTTGGCGCCGATGGTCAGGCGGCCGCCGAGCATCCTGCGGAACTCGCCCACGGCTTCCAGGGCCTCCTCTCGCAGATTCAGCATGCGTTGGGCGTAGGAGAGCAGGGTGCGCCCGGCTTCAGTGAGGGTGCCGCCCTTGGTGCTGCGGTCGAAGAGAGCTTCACCCAACTCTTCTTCGAGTTTCTTAATGGCGATGCTTAGCGCGGGTTGGGTGCGGAACAGTTTGTCTGCGGCCCGGGAGAAACTCTTCTCGCGGGCCACATGGAGGAAAGCTTCCAGTTGGCCGAGGTCCATGAAAAAATTATAAATAATTTTTATAAAAAAGTAAAAATAATCAATTTTATTTTTATGGTGCTCCTCCGTAATCTTGGTCATTAGGCGAGGTGCATCATGGGGCAGGCGAGGGTGACGATCTTCGATACGACCCTGCGGGATGGGGAGCAGTCTCCGGGCTGCAGCATGAATCTCGGTGAGAAGCTGCGCATGGCGAGGCAGCTCGAAGCGCTCGGCGTGGACGTTATCGAGGCGGGCTTTCCGGTGGCTTCCGATGACGATTTCGCGGCGGTGCAGGCGGTGGCTAAAGAATGCCGCAAGCCCATCATCGCGGGCCTTTGCCGGGCCCTGCCCCAGGACATCACCCGGGCCTGGGACGCCTTAAGAGGCGCGGCACGGCCCCGCATCCATACCTTCCTGGCCACGTCGGACATCCATCTCAAACACAAGCTGAACAAGACCAGGACGGAGGCCCTGGAAATGGCCGTGGTGGGTGTGCGGTTGGCCAAATCCTTGACCAACGATGTGGAGTTCTCCGCCGAAGATGCCACCCGCACGGATGTGGATTTTCTCTGCCAGGTGGTAGAGGCCGTCATCGAAGCGGGTGCCACGGTAGTGAACATTCCGGACACGGTGGGCTACGCCATTCCTAGCGAATTCGGGCAGCTCATCCGCACGTTGCACGAGCGTGTGCCGAACCTCCATCGCGCAGTGCTGAGCGTCCACTGTCACGACGATCTGGGCCTGGCGGTGGCCAACTCACTGGCGGCGGTGGAGGCCGGAGCCCGGCAGGTGGAATGCACCATCAATGGCATCGGCGAGCGGGCCGGCAATGCGTCCTTAGAAGAAGTGGTCATGGCCCTTCAGGTGCGCGGCGACCGGCTGCCCTACTCGACCGGCGTAGCGCCCGAGCAGATCACACGCAGCAGCCAGTTGCTCTCCAACATCACCGGCGTTCACGTGCAGCCCAACAAGGCCATCGTCGGTCGCAACGCCTTCGCCCACGAGGCGGGCATCCATCAGCACGGTGTCCTAAAACATCGGCGCACCTACGAGATCATGACGCCGGAATCTGTGGGCGCGAGAACTCAAGGACTGGTGCTGGGCAAGCATTCGGGTCGCCACGCGCTGGACCAGCGCTTTACGGAGATGGGGTTCAGCCTTTCGAAATCCGAGCTGGAAAAGGCCTACAAAATTTTCACCAAGCTCGCGGACCAGAAGAAAGAGATCTTTGAAGAGGATCTGCTGGCCATTGTTCAGGATGGTCTCGCGCAGATTCCTGAAGTCTGGAAGTTGCGGGCGGTGCAAGCCACGGCGGGAACTTCCGCGACCTCTACGGCGTTGGTGACCCTGTGGGATGGCGAGATCGAATCCACCGAGACCGCCCCGGGCGATGGCCCCGTGAATGCGGTTTGCGCCGCCATGGACAAGCTCACGGGCCTGCGAGGAACGCTACTGGACTACGCGGTGCGCTCCATCACCATGGGCGCCGACGCGGTGGGCGAGGTCTTCGTTCACGTGGATTTCGGAGGCACCACCTCATCGGGGAAGGCCGCCAGCACGGACATCGTGGATGCCTCGGCCCGGGCCTATCTCAACGCCGTCAACAAGCTGCTGTACACGCGCCGTGGGCGGGAGTTGCAGGCAGCGGCAAACGCCTGAATTTCGGTTCTGAGTTCTGAGTTCTGAGTTCTGAGTCCCGAAGCCCATAGCCTGAAGCCCTTTTCTGGGAACGTCCATGACCCGCACCCCCATGACCATCACAGAGAAAATCCTCGCGGATCATTGCGGCCGCGAGCGCGTGGTGCCTGGCGAGATCATCAATGCCACGCTGGACCTCATCATCTGCCATGAAGTCACCACGCCTCCGGCGGTGGCCATGCTCAAGAAGCTCGGCATCCACAAGGTCTTCGACCCTTCAAAAATTCTGGTGACGCCGGATCACTTCGTGCCCAACAAGGACATCCGCAGCGCGGAACTGGCGTCTCAACTTCGGAAGTGGCGTGAGGAACAAGGCATCGAACGCTACTACGAAGTGGGCAACCACGGCATCTGCCATGCCCTGGCGCCCGAGCAGGGCCACGTGCTGCCGGGCCAGACCATCGTGTGCGGGGACAGCCACACCACCACCATGGGGGCTCTGGGCACCTTCGCCACCGGAATCGGATCCACGGATCTCGCGGCGGCCCTGGCCACGGGCGAACTCTGGTTCAAGGTACCCGAGACCATGCGCTTCGACCTCGAAGGCGAGCTGCCTTTCGGCGTCTATTCCAAGGACATCATCCTCGGCATCATTTCAAAAATCGGCGTGGACGGTGCCCGCTACATGGCCATGGAATACGGGGGCAGCGCGCTGCCCAGCCTCTCCATGGAGGCCCGCTTCACCATCACGAACATGGCCATCGAGGCGGGTGGGAAGAGCGGCATCATGCCTGCGGATCAAGTGGCCCAGGACTACGTGAAGGCCCGCACCACGGACGCCTTCCGCATTTTCGAATCCGATGAAGACGCCCACTATGCTTCCCGCCATCGCATCCAGGTATCAAGCCTGGAGCCCATGGTGGCCTTGCCGCACCTGCCCTCCAACGGTCGTTTCATCGGCGAGGTGGGCCGGATAAAAATGGATCAGGTCTACATCGGATCCTGCACCAATGGCCGCATCGAGGATCTGCGTGTGGCGGCCTCCATCCTGGCGGGCAACAAGGTGGCCGCCGGAACCCGCGCCATCGTAGTGCCCGCCACCACGGAGTGTTGGAAGCAGGCCATGCGGGAAGGGCTGCTGGAAATATTTGCCGACGCGGGCTGCGTGGTATCCACGGCCACCTGCGGTGCCTGCCTGGGCGGCCACATGGGCGTGCTGGGGCCCGACGAAAAATGCCTCTCCACCACCAACCGGAATTTCATCGGCCGCATGGGCTCCACCAAGAGCGAGGTCTACCTAGCGAGTCCCGCCACCGCCGCCGCCACCGCCATCGCCGGGGTCATCGCGGATCCTCGGGACTACCTGCCGCGTAACGATCTGCGCGATCTACCGGTGCTGGCGCCCACGGGCACCGATGACTATCTCTGGGGCGTTTAACGTTTCATCGCGATTTGCATTCAAAGAAAAAAACACCACGCGGAGGGTAGCGGAGGAGCTGAGGGAAGCGGAGAAAAAAAACAAACTCTTCGTACCCAAAAAATTTGGGCATTCCATCCACACGATTTTCCTCCGCTACCCTCCGTTTCTTCTCCGCTGCCCTCCGCGTAGTCGCTTTATTTTTTTGAACACAAGCAAGTCACCTCCTTTCCAAAAAGGCCACACCATGCCTGATATCCAGACCCTTCTGCGCGGCAAGGCCCACGTCTATGGCCGGCCCCACATTAATACCGACGAAATCATTCCCGCGCGGCATCTCAACGTTCATGACGAGGCCGAGCTGGCGCGCCACGCCATGGAGGACATTGACGAGGGCTTCGTCGCAAGGGTGCAGCCAGGCGACATCCTGGTGGCCGGGGAGGATTTCGGATGCGGCTCCTCACGCGAGCACGCCGTATGGGCCCTGCGCGGCGCGGGCGTGAAGGTCGTCATCGCTCAGAGCTTCTCGCGGATCTTTTTCCGCAACGCCATCAACAACGGCTTCCTGGCCATCGAATGCGCCGGGGTCGCAAAGCTGGCCTCTAATGGCGATGATTTGGAAGTGGACTTGGTGCAGGGTCTATTGCGCAATCACTCGCGCAAGACTGAATCCCGATTTGTCCCGCTCACGGACTTCGCCAAAGAGCTGCTGGCCGCCGGAGGCCTACTGCCCTTCGTTCTGGCGAAGCGTTCCAAGGATGTGGCCTGATGAGTGCCCCTGTCTCATCACAGATCCCCATCGCGGTACTGCCGGGAGATGGCGTGGGGCCTGAAGTTACGGCCCAGGCCGTGGCTTGCCTGGAGACCGTCGCCACGGAGTTTTTTCACGATTTTGAATTTTCCTTTCACCCGTTGGGTGGCGCGGGTTTGGAGTCGGATGAGAATCCACTTCCTGATGAAACCCTACGAGCTTGTCTTGCGAGTCGCGCAGTATTACTGGGCGCCGTGGGTTCGCCCAAATACGATTCAAAGCCCGCTCATCTGCGACCGGAATCAGGATTGTTGGCCTTGCGTAAGGCCTTAGGCGTCTTCGCTAATTTGCGCCCCGTTCGGGTGGAAGATGAGCTGGTGGAAGCCTCGCCGTTGAAGCCTCACCTGGTGAGAGGCACGGATCTACTGATTGTGCGAGAACTGGCGGGGGGGCTCTATTTCGGCGAACCTCGGGGCCTCGACGAACATCGCGGTTTCAACACGATGGCTTACACCGAGCCGGAAGTGGAACGCGTGGCGCGGGTGGCTTTTGAATTGGCTCAGGCGCGACGACGCAAGGTGACTTCTGTGGACAAGGCCAACGTGCTGGAGAGCTCGAGGCTCTGGCGTCAGGTCGTGGCGCGCGTGGCGAAAGAATTCTCCAACGTCACGCTGGAACATCAGTACGTGGATAGCTGTGCCATGGCCCTGGTGACGCGCCCCGCGAGCTTCGACGTGCTGCTCACGGAAAATCTGTTCGGCGACATTCTCAGCGATGAAGCGGCGGTGTTGCCGGGGTCCTTGGGTCTGCTTCCATCCGCCAGTCTCGGCGGCGCCGTGGATCTCTATGAGCCTGTACATGGATCCGCGCCGGACATCGCGGGTCGCGGCATCGCCAATCCTGTGGGAGCCATTCTGTCGGCAGCGATGCTGCTGCGTCACACCCTTCACTTGGAGCCCGAAGCGCGGTTGCTGGAAGAGGCCACTCGGAGTGTGCTGGTAGAGGGCTACGGCACACCGGATCTGCGGGAGGCGCGCTTTCCCGTGGGCACAGCAGAGATGGGAAGCCGCATCCGCCGCCGCTTCTCGGAACTGGCCTGGAGCGGCGCCAGCCGTGAATTGGCGATGCTCTCGGAGTAAAAATTTGGTTTGTGATGTTTTTTGATAATTTGTGCTTGACATGGCACTACCTGGGGCTAAGCTTTGAAGTATGAAGTTCGCCTCCTCCCTCTTGCAGCGCACGCTGTCTTTCTCAGGCCAAACCGGCCTGCAGTGCGGCTTCGCGAATGTAGTAAGTGGGGTAGTGCCGGTCGTCGTGATTATTAGCGGCGAGGTGGGGGCTAACAGACGGATCTAGACAGAACGAAGAAATCCGATCAGCCCCGCACCCCGCCACTCACCTACGGTCGCGGGGTTTCTTGTTTTTGGGCTCCGTGGCATCCCGAATTTTCGAGGATCCCATGTCCCCTTTCCAGAACCGCAACGAGGCTGAATACCGGGCTGATTTCAGAGCCCAGGCCGACGGTGACGGCGGTCAGACCCTGACCTCTGCCACCACCTCCGATGGCGCCAAATCTAGTAGCTCTGGCCCGGCACATTCGGCCCTCCGAAGTCGCCCCCTCGTGGAAGGCCATCGCCGCGCCCCGGCTCGGGCCATGCTGAAGGCCGCGGGCTTCAGCGACGAGGACCTGGCCAAACCCATCATTGCCGTGGCGAATACCTGGACTGAAATCGGACCTTGCAATATGCATCTTCGTGAACTCGCGGAATACGTAAAAGTAGGCATCCGAAAGTCCGGTGGTACACCCATGGAATTTAATACGGTTTCAGTTTCCGACGGTATAACCATGGGTACGGAAGGAATGTTTACCTCTTTAATAAGCAGAGATTTAATAGCCGATTCTATTGAGTTGGTAGGCAGAGCATATCCATTCGATGGCATGGTTTGTCTGGCGGGCTGCGACAAGACCCACCCCGGTGTGGCCATGGCTTTGACGCGGCTGGATCTGCCGGGCCTGGTGCTCTACGGCGGCCCTACCGCTCCGGGTTGCGTGGAAGGTCGGGATGTCACCATCCAGGATGTCTTCGAGGCGGTGGGGCAACAGGACCTGGAGCCCGCGCGCTATCGCGCCTTGGAAGATGGCGCCTGTCCCGGCGCGGGGGCCTGTGGCGGCCAGTTCACGGCCAATACCATGGCCACCGCCTTCGAGGTCCTGGGTCTCTCTCCCCTGGGCAGCGCCGGTGCGCCCGCCGAGGACCAGGAGCGGAAGGATGTGGCCGAAGCCGCCGGCCGCCAGGTAATGGAACTGGTGCGCAAGGACCTTCGCCCCAGCCACATCCTGACGCGCGCCTCCTTTGAAAATGCCATCGCCTGCGTGGCCGCCACGGGCGGTTCCACCAACGCGGTGCTCCACTTGCTGGCCCTGGCCAAGGAAGCGAATGTGGCGTTGGATCTGGAGGCTTTTGATCACATCAATGAGCGCACCCCCATCCTCGCGGACCTCAAACCCGGCGGACGTTTCGTGGCGGCGGACCTGCATCGCGCCGGGGGCGTGGGTCTCGTGGCCAAGCGTCTTTTGGACGCAGGATTGTTGGACCCAAGCCCGCTTACGGTGGATGGCACGACCCTCGGGGAAGCCCTCGCTAAGGTGACGGAGGCCTCGGGACAGCGCGTCGTTCGGGCGTTTGATCGTCCACTCCAGGCCACCGGAGGGCTCGCGATCCTGCGGGGCAGCCTCGCTCCCGAAGGCTGCGTGGTGAAGCTGGCGGGCCATGGGCGCCGCTATCACCAGGGGCCCGCGCGGGTTTTCGACCGGGAAGAAGCGGCCTTTGAGTATGTGCGCGCGGGCCATGTCAAGGATGGCGATGTGCTGGTGATCCGCTACGAAGGTCCCCGTGGCGGCCCCGGTATGCGGGAGATGCTCGCGGTGACGGCCGCCGTGCACGGCGCGGGTCTAGGTGAGTCCGTGGCGCTGTTGACGGATGGCCGATTTTCCGGCGCCACGCATGGATTCATGGTTGGGCATGTGTCTCCCGAAGCCGCCGTGGGCGGCCCTATCGCGCTTGTCCAGGAAGGCGATCTGATCACCTTCGACGTGGCGGCACGGCAGCTCAATCTCGAAGTGGATTCCAAGGAGCTGGCTAGGCGCCGCGCCGCCTGGTCTCCCCGACCAAACCACGTCCCTCGGGGGGTGATGTCCCGCTACGCGAAGTCCGCCACCTCGGCGTCTGAAGGGGCCTCTCTGGCCTTCGCATGAACCTAGCTCTTTCCAATTCGGGATCAAAAATGCTGAACCACAACGCGACGAAGTGGCACAACCAAAAAACCGATCACCGCCAAGACGCCAAGAACGCCAAGAGATTCGTCATGTGCCAGCTTCGCGGAAAGAATTCAGGCGGTCTGGCGCTGGACTTACACCTCGGCGTGATCCACGCCAGACCGCCTGAATTTGCGGGTCTTCGACCCGCAGGCGCTACGCGCCACGCGAAGCGATTTTGAGCGGAAATCATGGATGGTGGAGCTTCTCGGTATCGACCGAGCCGATACGCGAGACACAGGGACTCTTGGCGTTCTTGGCGCCTTGGCGGTGGTCTTTTCAAGAACACTCATGCGCCCGGAGCTCACAGTATTTGCGGCCATCTGGATTTCATCCTCTGAGATTTCGCCGGACGCCTCAACCACCTCGTACCTCGCACCTCACTAACTCGAATCGCCCATCCACCAGGAGTCTCAAATGCAGTTAAGCGGCGCGCAGATCCTTTGGGAATGCCTGCTCCGCTTGGGCGTGGACACGGTCTTCGGCTATCCCGGCGGCGCCATCCTCCCGGCCTATGACGCCCTGCTGGACTATCCCATCCATCACGTGCTGGTGCGCCACGAACAGGGAGCCACCCACATGGCGGATGGCTACGCGCGGGCTTCGGGCAAGGTGGGCGTGGTCATCGCCACTTCGGGGCCCGGTGCCACGAATTTGGTGACGGGTCTCGCCAACGCGCTGATGGATTCCATTCCCATGGTGGCCATCACGGGGCAGGTGGGTTCGCGATTGCTGGGTACGGACGCCTTTCAGGAAGTGGATGTCACCGGCGTCACGCTGCCCGTCACCAAGCACAACTACCTGGTCACCCGCGTCGAGGACATCGCCCCGGTGCTGCGTGAAGCCTTCGCGGTGGCCATGCAAGGCCGCCCAGGCCCCGTGCTGGTGGACATCACCAAGGACGCGCAACAGGCCAAGACGGAATTCGATTGGGACGGCGCGGAACCGACGCGCCACCTGCGGCGCAGCCTTCCGGCCTTCAAAGAAGATCAATTGGCGTTGGCCCTGGAACTCATCTCGAAAGCGGAACGCCCGCTCATTCTTGCGGGTCATGGCATCGAGTTGAGCGGCGCGAAGGAGCAAGTGATGGCCTTCGCGGCGCGCACCCAAACGCCCATGGCGACAACCCTGCTGGGCCTCGGCGCCGTGCCAGCTAGTCATCCGCTGAACCTTGGGATGATGGGCATGCATGGCGAGGCCTGGGTGAATCAGGCCATCCAGGAAGCGGACCTGCTGCTGGCTTTTGGGATGCGCTTCGATGATCGCGTGACGGGCAATCTGTCCACCTACGCGCGCCATGCCAAGAAGATCCACATTGATATCGATCCCGCCGAATTGGGCAAGAACGTGCCCGTGGATTTGGGCGTGGCCGGGGATCTGCGGGCCTTCCTGGAGACGCTGCTGCCGAAACTGGAATCGCAGAATCACGGGGCGTGGCTGGAGCACATCCGCGAACTCAAAGGCGACGCGGCGGTGCGGGACATCCAATCCATGCCGGACGAGGGGCGGCTCTTCGCGGCCCACGTCATCCACGATCTTTGGCGGCTCACGAAGGGCGAGGCCATCGTGGTGACGGATGTGGGCCAGCACCAGATGTGGGAGGCCCAGTACTACCGCCACGACGAGCCCCGCAGCCTCATCACCAGCGGGGGTTTGGGGACCATGGGCTTCGCGCTGCCCGCGGCCCTGGGCGCCAAGTTCGCGCGGCCTGAAAAAGAAATCTGGGTGGTGGCCGGGGATGGCGGATTCCAGATGACCATGGCGGAGCTGATGACGCTGGTGCAGGAAGGCCTGAAGGTGAACATCGCGATCATCAACAACGGCTACCTGGGCATGGTGCGCCAGTGGCAGGAGTTCTTCTACGAGCGCCGCTACTCCGCCACGCCCATTCTCAGCCCGGATTTCGTGAAGCTGGCGGCTGCTTTCGGGATCGAGGGGCGCAGCGTTGGCACCCGCGAAGAGGCGGTCCATGCCATCGAAGCCGCTCGCGCTTGGGAAGGCCCCTTCCTCATCGATTTCCGCGTGGAACAAGAAGACACGGTCTTTCCCATGGTCCCCGCCGGAGCCGCCCTGGACGCCATGATCCGAAGGCCCATTCGCTCGATGCCCTCTGTTCTCGCCGAGACCGGCGCCGATTAGTCCCAAGTTCCAAGTTCCTCACCCCTCATATCTCACCCCTCACACCTCACCCCCTCATACCTGCGGAGCCCCCCGTGCCCCATATCCTCGTAGCCACCACTGACGATGAACCCGGCGTCTTGAACCGCGTGACTTCCTTGGTGCGCCGCCGTGCTTTCAACATCCATTCCCTCACCGTAGGCCCGGCGGAAATGGTTGGCACCTCACGCATGACCATGGTGGTGGACAGCGA